>JAUYJB010000149.1 GCA_030688605.1 Hyphomicrobiales bacterium | reverse complement strand
GGCTTTGCCGCCCGCATCGAGGATCAGACGCACCCGGTCCTCCTCGCCGCTGTCGAGCGCCGACATCAGCGGCGTCCAGCCGTCGGCGGCGGGCGCGTCGACATCGGCGCCGGCGGCGATCAGCTCGGCGGCGACGGCAAGCGCCGTGGCGCGCGGGCCCGTCGCGGTGAGGTCCCTGCGGCTCGAAAGCGCGTGGTGCAGGGCGGAAAGGCCGCGCCTCCTGTCGCGGGCGGAAAGGTCGGCGCCGGCCTCCACCAGCGCCGCGACGGCGGCGGGCGACTCGCCGCGGGCCGCGATCATCAGCGCCGTCAGACCGTCGCGCTCCTCGCGCGCCTCCAATTCGGCGCCGGCCTGGGCCAGCACCGGCACAAGCTCGGCCCTGCCCGCATCGGCGGCCGCCATCAAGGCGGTCCAGCCATCGGCGCGGGCGCGGTTCACGTCAGCCCCGCGGGCGAGAAGATAGGAGGCGGCGTCGCGGTGGCCGGCGGCCGCGGCGAGCATCAGCGCGGTCGAGCCGTCGGCGCCGGCGGCGTTCGGCTCGCCGCCGCGGTCGAGGAGATATTCGATGATGTCGACGCGGTTGGCCTCGGCCGCGGCGAGCAGCATCTCGGCCGGCGTGATCTGCCGCGCCTTGACGTCCGGCGTCGGCGCCTGGGCGCGCGCCGCCGCGGCCGGGCCGAAGCCTGCCGCGAGCGCGAGAATGGCGGCCAAGAGCCAGGCCGGTTCTTTAAGCCTTTTCCACATCATCGCCGCCATCCGGAGCGGGCTCGGTTGCCGATTCCTCCCCCTCCTCCGCCGCTTCCGCCTCGGCGGCGGGTGCCGCGTCCGCCACATCATCCTCGGGCTCCGCGGCGGCGGGCGCATCGTCCCTGCCGTCAGTTTCCCCGCCGCTCAGCAAGCCCTTGCCGGGCTTCCAGGAGGTGACCACCTTGCCGAGGCTGGCGGCGGCCTCGCCGCGATAGTCATCGGCGTAATCGGTCAGACCATCGTGATAGGAGTATATCGGGTTCGACCGCCACAGCTTGCGCAGCGCCAGCCGCCGGATGCGGGCCGGAACGCCCCTTTTCATGAACACGGTATAGTCGGACCCCGGACCCAGCTTCTCGACATCCTCCTCGGTAAGCTCGGGCGGCGCTTTTTCCGCGCCCGCGCTTTCTTGGCTGGCTTCGGCCGGGGCATCGGACGCCGCGGCGGGGGGCGCGGGCTCCTCGCCGGCCGAGCGCTCTTCGGCTTGCTCGTCTGCCTCCGGCTCGGGCGCCGCCTTGGTCTTGAGCTTGCGGCGCGACCAGCGCGACAGGAATCCGTCGTCCGTCTTCTTGGTGCTCATGGTCACACTTCCTTCTTGGTGCTCATGGTCACACTTCGCCTCCGCCGGCATCGTGGCCGCCTTGGCGACGCTTCGAGAAGATCGGCTCCTTGCCGAATTTCGGCGTATCCGGGTCGGCCCGGTCGCGGTGGCGCTTGACGAATTTCTCGTCGACATGGTGCTCGTCGACAAAGGCCCGCACCCAGGCCACGATCCCGGGCGGCATCGGCACGGCCTCGACCAGATCTTCCGCGCTATGCAAGAAGTCCTGCGCCTCATAGGGCGACGCGGTCACCGTCTCCACGAAATAGGGACGGTCCTCATCGCCCTCACCGTCGCGACGCAATACAACATAGACCCTCGGCGGGGTCTCGGAAAGGGCGACCCTGTAGGCCTCGGTATCGCTGCGACAGAGCGTCAGCGGCACGGTCCCGCAGTGATAATGGGTCCACCCCTCGCCGGATTCGATCTCCCTCCACTCATCGATCGGCGGCGCGCCCGGGATCACCGCGATGGGGCGCCACGACCAGTCGGCCCATTTGTGGTCGATCTTTACCCTCGCCACGATCACGCCGACGGGAATGCTGACTTCGCGGGGCATGCCACCTTACCTCAACCTGACATCCATGCTTGTCTTCATTATTATGCTATGCAGGGCCGCCGAGCGGCACGCTCCGCTATTGCACCATGTTTCTTTCCCGTTCGGAAACCATAGCAAATTGCTTTTGCCGCCGGGGCTATTTAGATACGCTCAAAAGAATAACAGGCGCAATGCCGCCCGGACGCGCATTCGATCGCGTCATCGTGGAGGAAACCGCATGAAACTCAAGGGCCGAACGGTCCTGTTGTGCAATTGCGAGCAGACGATGTCGCTCGACGCCGACGCCATCAACAAGGCGATCGAGGGCGATGGTGCGCCGCACATTCACCGGCATCTATGCCGCACGGAGATCGAGGCCTATGCGAAGGCACTCGCGCCGGGCGAGCCGGTGCTCGTCGCCTGCACGCAGGAAGCGCCGCTGTTCCGCGAGGTGGCCGCCGAGAACGGCGCGACCGGGGAGCTTTCCTTCGTCAATATCCGCGAGCGCGCCGGCTGGTGCGCCGGCAGGGCCAAGCCGACGGCCAAGATCGCGGCGCTCATCGCCGAAGCCTCGGTCGAGATCAAGCCGACCGGCATCCGCACCCTGACATCGGACGGCACGTGCCTGGTCTACGGCGCCGGCCAGGCGGCGCTCGAGGTCGCGGGCCGACTTGCCGGGCGGCTCAACGTGTCGCTGCTCCTGACCGATCCGGACGACCTGATGCCGCCGGCAACCGCCGAGGTGCAGATCTATCGGGGCAGCATCGTCAGGGCGGAGGGCCATCTCGGCCGGTTCGAGATCACGGTCGACGGCTACGCGCCGATGATGCCCTCGTCGAAATCCGCGCCCGACTTCCTGATGGCCCGCGACGGGGCAAAATCGCAGTGCGGCCTGATCTTCGACATGTCGGGGAGGGCGGCGCTGTTTACCGGCCACGAAAAGCGCGACGGCTATGTGCGCGTCGACCCGAACGATCCGGTCGGCCTCGCCAAGGCCATGTTCGACATCGCCGACATGGTGGGCGAGTTCGAAAAGCCGATCTACGTCACCTACGAGGCCGACATCTGCGCCCATGGGCGAAACGGCCTTGTCGGCTGCTCCAACTGCCTCGACGCGTGCCCCGCGGGCGCCATCGCCGCCGAGGGCGACATCGTCCTGATCGACAGCGACGTCTGCGCCGGCTGCGGCTCGTGCAGCGCAAGCTGCCCGACGGGCGCGGTCAGCTACGCCTATCCGCGCCGCGAGGATCTGATCGCGCGCATGCAGACCCTGACATCGGCCTATGCCAAGGCCGGCGGCAAGCGGCCGGTGCTGCTCGTCCATGACGATCGCCGCGGCGGCGCGCTGATCGGCGCCATGGCGCGCCATGGGCGCGGGCTGCCGGTCAACGTGCTGCCCTTCTCCGTCTTCACGGTGACCCAGATCGGCCACGAGTTCCTGGCCGCGGCGCTGATCGCCGGCGTCGAGCGGATCGTCCTCCTGGCGCCGCCGGAACGGCCCGAGGAGCTGGCCCCGCTGGAGGCCCAGGTTGCGCTGACCCGGGCGTTCTTGAGCGGGCTCGGCTTCAAGTCGGCGGCGGAGCGGCTGAAGATCCTCGCCGAGTCCGACCCCGACAAGGTCGAGGCGGCGTTGCACGAGCAGCCGAAGATCGCGGCGCTTAGCCCCGCGACCTTCTCCGCCGTCGGCGGAAAGCGCGCCATCGCCCGCAACGCGCTCGCCAAGCTGCACGAGGCCGCGCCCAAGCGGCCGGACATCATCGCGCTGCCCGAAGGGGCGCCCTACGGCAGCCTGACGATCAAGACGGAGGGTTGCACGCTCTGCCTTTCCTGCGTCTCCTGCTGCCCGGCCGATGCCCTGCACGACAGTCCGGAGCGCCCGCAGGTGCGCTTCATCGAAAGCGCCTGCGTGCAGTGCGGCCTGTGCGCCACCACCTGTCCGGAACATGTGATCTCGCTTCAATCGCGCTACAATTTCACCGCCGACGCCATGACCCCGCGGGTCCTGCACGAGGAAGAGCCGTTCGAATGCGTGCGCTGCGGCAAGACGTTCGGCACCCGGAGCACGGTCGAGCGCGTCATGGCGCAGCTTGCCGGCAAGCACGCCATGTTCCGCGACCCGGAACAGCAGAAGCTGATGCAGATGTGCGACGACTGCCGCATCATCACCCAGGCGGAGAGCCCCACCAATCCGTTCGCCGCCGGCGAGCGGCCGCGCGTGCGCACCACCGAAGACTATCTCGCCGCGCGCGAGGGCGCGCCGGGCATGGAAGACTTCCTCAAGGACGATTGAATCGCCTTGCGGACGGTCTGAGCACCTTCCCGTTACGACCTATGACAACTTTGTCGTTGCCCGCGAAAGCGGGCAATCCAGGCGCTGATACCGGCGGCCATCGCAGGCTCCGCGCGGGCCGGCGGCGGTCCGCCGCCGGCGACGGGGTGAAATCGAAGCGAACTCTTCAGCTCAGTGCGTAGCGGAGTTCTGCCACCGCACCACGGCTCTCACCCGTTCGGCGAGCAGCCGGCATTCCGGGTCTTGCTGGATCGCGTCTTCCACCTGGCGGCAGGTCTCCCCCTCCAGCCTGCCGCGGTAATATTCGAAAAACAGCTCGATCGCCATTTCACGCACCATGTCATTCGAAACCAGGTTCATCGCCGTACCATTTCCTCCTGCGCATTCGCCCCTCGCCCCGAATCGCACGAGACGGCCGCGACGGCGAATTCGGCGCCGGGCGACGTCTCGAACATCAGGCTTCTTATTGTCTTGAGTTGGCCACACGCGCAGGCGCGATCCGCTTCCACTTCGTTCAACGACGCCGTGTTTCGCTTCCAGGGGAGTGCCGGCGACGATGGCCTTCTCGCATCCTCTCTAACGATGCAGACGGGGCATGGTTCCATGGCGCCGGTGAAGAAAGTTCAAAGAAAATCGCTAGGCTTCGAAATGGCGGCGAGCGCACCGGCGACGACCGTTTCGCGGCGCGGGCGGCGCGCGTGGCATTTAAGATATCCTGGAGAACGAGCAGGAAGCTCAGCGCGGCAGGCCGGGCGGAGGGCCCGGCGGGCCGCTGTTGTCGCCGAACTGCTGCCGGCAGAACGCCTCGGCGCGGGCGCGGAAAGTGGCATATTGCGTCTCGTTGACGACGCCCTCGGCCTGCATCCTGTCGACGGCGCCGACGCGCTCGGCAAGGCAGGCGGCAAGCTCGGGATTGGCGGCGGCCTCAGGGCTCTCGCCCGAGACGAACAGCGTTTCGCGGTGCAGATAGGCGAGCGCCGCCACGCAGGCCAAGATGACGAGCACCGCTGCAATGCGCGCCCCCGGCCCGTCGGCAAAGGATCGCCGCGCGGGCCGGTTCACGACGCGCGGCTCCGGCTGACCGCCCTGTCGTCCGGCTTCAGGGGCAGGTTCACCAGGATGTTCTGCGGCTTCATGCGCAGCTTGCCGCCGGCCGTCATCGCCATGCCGAGATAGACCGGTTTGCGGCGCATCGTTTCGACGGTTACGTCCGCGTCGCGGAACTCCATGCGGAACAGAGCGACGATGCGGCCCATATCGTCGAAGCTCACCTCGCGGCCCTCATAGAGCGCGTTGAGGATTGCGGTCGCCTCGCTGTCGAGCCCGACATGCCAGGTCCAATGCCGGTCCGTGATCGACTGCAACGGCTGGACCCGCACCGCGACGCCGAGGAAATGCTTCACCCATGCCTCGATGACACGGGCGAAGGCATCGGGCGCCGGCTGGGTGAAGCGGAAGTCGATGACCGTGTCGAAACGGTCGCTGCGCTGCCAATAGATCTCCTTGTTGTCCTCGCCGAGAACGTCGAGCTCGACCGATTTCGCCGCCGTGCCGGCGAGGGCCAGAAGCTGGCCGAGGCCGCCCGCCTCCGCACGCATCCCGACGATCTCGTCGTCGGCGAGCATGATGCGGCCATCCGGGACGCTGACATTCTGGTCGCGGAAGAACAGCTCGGCGGCGCGCAGTCTTATGGGGTCGGCGCAGCCGCCGAGCACGTTGCGCAACATCAGATGCACCATCTGGTCGAGAAACACCGGCGGCAGCTCGATGCGGTCGGAGCGGATGAGGCCGAGATAGGCGCCCTCGACGGTGCCCGCGCCGACAAGCAGGTCGCGGAAGCGCAGCACCAGACGGTAATTGTCGCGGGCGTCGGCATCGGCGATCGCCGCGATCTCGCCGTCGCCGACGGGACGATAGGGATCGGCCATCAGCGCGTCGAACAGCCGGTGCTCGTTGTCGCAGGATTCCTCTTTCGGATGGACCTCGGGCCGGGTCAGATAGGCGCGCAGATAGTCCGGCGTGACCTCGAGCCAGCCCTGTGCATTGACCCGGACCAGGTGAAAGCCGGCCGCTTTCCAGAAATCAGGCATCGTCCTCGACGATCTCCCAGATGCGGGTGTGCAGCTCGCCCGACGGCGGCGTGACGATGCGGAATTCTTCGCGGATGCCCCCCTTGTCATCGAAGGCGCGGCTGACCGCGAAGACCGTGTTGACCGGCTGCTCGGCGGCGAGATCGGCGATGAAGGCGCATTCCTCTTCCGCGGCACCCCGCGCGGCGGCCTTGTCGGGGGCGCCGTAACGGGCGATGAGATGCGCGCACAGGGCCTCGTGCGCCGCCTCGCGCTCCTCGACCGTCATCTCCGATACGCTGGCAAAGGTCGAGCGCCCGAAGGAGGCAAGCCCGAGAAAGCCGTTGGCAAAGGCCTGGCGCGTCTTGCCGGCGATGTCCTCGGGCGCCAGCTGGGCAAAGGCGAATGCGCCGGAGACCGCCCATTCGCCGGGCTCGGCGGCCGCGTCGAAAACCTGGGTGTCGGAGGGATCGAAGCGGATCGCGCGCAGGAACTTCATGGGGCGCCCGCCTCGCTCAAGACAGCTTCATTGAGAATGCGGGCGGCGCGCTCGGTCGCCACCACCTCGACGCCGGCGGCGGTGCGCAGCAGAAGGTTGCCGCACTCATCGAGGCCGACAAAGGTCCCGCTCATGGTGTTGCCCGCACAATCGATCGTGACCGCCCGGTCGCGGTCGTGGGCGCGGCCGAGCCAGACCCGATGCGCCGGCGCGAACCCGTCATGCTCCCAGGTGTGCACCCAGGCCAGGAAGTGGCGGCAAAAGGATTCGATGAGCGAGGTCCGCGTGACCTCGCCGCAACCCTCGTCGAAAAGCGTCGTCGTGCCCGGGTCATGGCCCGGCTCGCGCCTCCTGGAAACGTCGCGCAGCGCGATTTCGGCGCCGATGACGAGCCAGGCCGGCGCGCCGTCGGCGCCGGTTCCGGCGGCCATGGCGATCGGCATGTCGCCGACAATGGCGCCATTGACCAGAATGGTCTGCGGCCAGCGATAGGTGAGCGCCACCTCGGGCGGAGCCACCGCGCCGAACGCGTCGCCGAAGGCGACCATGGCGACATAGAGCATCTCCATCGCCCGTTCCCGCCGCACCTCCGGCTCGAGCACGATGGCGCATTCGAGCCGCGACACGTTGCGGCTCCACGCCACGTCGCCGGCGCCGAACCTTCCTGCGCGCGCAGCCTCGACCGCCTCGGCAAAGGGCCGCGCCGGCCGCTTGACCGCGTGGCCCGTCAACAGCGGCGGGAATGTGGGCTCGGGCAGATGCACGCGCGCTTCAACCGAGATCGATCTCGCCGGTCACCACATGGTTGAGATCGGTGCCGCCGGCGGTGAGCACCATCTTCACGGCAAGCTTTCCCTTGCCGCGCAGCTTGCCCTCGCGCACCACCCGCTCGATCTCCTGCTGCGAGGTGACGCCGACCTGCTTCAGGAATTTGCGCATGGACATGTTGAATTTTTCCTCGTTCATGACTTTCTGCTCCCTATTAAGCTGTGGCCTGCATTATCTCATAATTTCACCGGTCCTCGTCGAAGCGCAGCGTCAGTGTCACTTCGGAGCCGTCGCGCAGCACCGTGACCGCAAGATCGCCGGGCGCCGTCACGCGGGCGAGCGCGGCGACGAAATCGGCCGGACCGTGGACCGCGCGGCGGCCGGCGCCGACGACGAGATCGCCAACCTTCAGGCCCGCGGCGGCCGCCGCTCCTGCGGGGGCGAGGGAGGCGACGTGGGCGCCGACGCGCCCGGTTCCGCCGGTCTCCGGCGCCGCCGTCAGATGCATTCCGGCGGCAAGCCAACGCACCCGCCCGGACGCCTTGAGCTCGCGCGCGACGCGATCGGCAAGCGGCGCCGACACGGCAAAATTGACGCCGATATTCGCGTCCGACTGCTTGGTGAAGATCGCCGACAGGATGCCGACCAGCTCTCCCCCGCCGTTCACCAGCGCACCGCCCGATGCCCCCGGATTGACCGCCGCGTCGGTCTGCACGAAATCCTCGATGCCGTTGAAGCCGACGCCGGAGCGGTGCAGCGCCGAGACGACGCCGCAGCTCACCGATACGCCGAGACCGAAGGCGTTGCCGAGCGCACACACCTCCTCGCCGAGGCGCGGCTCATCGGCAAACGCGAGCGCCGGCAGCGGCACGGCGACGCGCAACAGCGCCAAATCGGTAGCCCGGTCGCGGCCGATAATCTCGGCGCCGAAGATGATCCCGCCGACGGTCTTGACCCGGACCGAGAGCGCCCTGTCCACGACATGCAGCGCGGTGATCACGTAATGGCCGTCGAGGACCGCGACGCCGGAGCCTTCCGGCTCGGCCGCCCGCACCGCGCTGCTCGGCCATTCCGGCAGCACGCTGACCACGGAGGCGAGCGCCGTGGCGGCGCGCTCGCCGTCCGCCGCGGCGGAAACAAGCGAGAGGGCAAGAAGCGCGGCGGCAAGAGCCTTTCCGACCCATATCGATGCATTCGACCGGGAAGATTTCGCGCCGTGGCCAGGCGCGGTTCGCCGGGCGATTCGGTGCATCGGCCAAGAGCCGCAACACCGCCACGGCGCAAAAGGGCCCGGCCTTCGGTGGGGCAAATCGGCCCGCCGGGATCGTCGCGGCGCTCGCCCGATATCTCGAATCGCGCATCGCGTCGCGCCTGCCCGCACGAACCGATTTGCCGCCATCAAATACATCAATATGGGTCGGAAAGGCTCTCGCGCCACCGACCTTATCGCCATCCCCAAAAAGGTTCCCGGGACCAATCCTACAAGCGCACCGATCCGTGCGACGACGAATAGATGTCTTGCGAGGACATGTCGATGTTATTGAAGATCGCCCAGGCGGCTATCGTTATGACAATGATCGCCACCAGGCTGCCCAAGAAAGCTCTCATTTCCCATCTCCCGAAGTTCCGCCCGGCTGGGCCGCGTCCGCCCCGCTCCGGCCGTTTATAGCGCCGCCATTCGCGCGTGTCGCGCGTTTCAGATAGGCGATCAGCGCGTCGCGATCCTCAACGCTCTTCAACCGCTGCAAGGGCATTTTCGAGCCCGGCGTGACCTGGTCGGGCCCGTGGTCGAACAGCTCGGCAACGGTCTCCTCGTTCCAGACGATGGTCGATTCGCGCAGCGCCTTCGAATAGGGATAGCCGGGCAACGAGCCCGCCTTGCGCCCGAACAGCCGATACAGGCTCGGGCCGGCGCGATTGCCGTCCTGCGGCGAGACCGTGTGACAGACGCTGCACCGCTGGGCGAACTGCATTTCGCCGGGGTCCGTAGCCTCGGTCACCTGAAACCGGCGCGGATAGACGCCAACGACCGGCTCGAAGGCTTCGAGAGGCTCGATTTGCCAGCCGATGATGAAATCGTCGAGGCCCGAATAATAGATCTTCGTGCCGTCGCCGGAGATGGCCAGCGACCAGACCGGCCCGTAGGGATTCTCGTGCTCGTATTTGAGCTCCCAGGTGTCCGGGTCCCAGACCCGGACGATGCCGTCGCTGCCGGCCGCCGCGACGATGCGATGCCGCGCCCACACGCCGGCCGCGAGCACCGGCCGGCTGAACGGCTGTAACACCTTCGCCAGCTCGCCCGTCCGCAGATCGATGACGCCGATAAATCCGCTGCCGCCGTCGCCGATGCCGCCGACCAAGGCGCGCTTACCGCCCGGCAGAACGCAGATCACGTTGAGCGGCCCGCCATAGCGGTAGACCATACCCTCGAGCGTGCCGTCGGCGACGCGCCAGGACCTGACGCCGCCGTCGTAGCCGGCGGTGTAGAGCCGCGACCCGTCGGCCGAGAACGCCACCGAATTTACGTTCCCGCGATGCCCCTCCAGAACCGCGATCGGCTTGAGCTTCTCCAAGTCCCAGAGCCGGGCCGTGCGGTCCCAGCCGGCCGAGGCGGCCACTTTGCCGTCAGCGGAAACGGCGACGTCGACCACCTTCGCCGTGTGTCCCGTCAGGCGCTTAAGGAGGCGGTTCGCGGCCAAGTCGAAAACGCCGACGGTTCCATCATCGCTCGCCGAAACCGCCAGCTTGCCGTCCGGCGTCGCGGTGACATCGTTGACGCCTCCATCATGGTCCAGGAACCGATGCCCGATGCGCGCGGTTTCGCCGTCGATTTCCCAACGGATGATCGAATAGTCGAAACCGGCCGAGAGCCAGAGGTCGCCGTCGGGGCTGATACTGACCGACTTGATCGGCCCGCCGTGACCGACAAGCCGATCCGGCGCGCCGGCGGCGCGGACGGCGAGAGGACCGAGCCAGATCGCGGCGAGGCACAGGACGAAAAGGGCGCGGACGGCGGCGCCCGCAGCGATGCGATACCGGTGTCGTCGTACGGACATGAGCAATTCCGGCATGGTCTGGGACGACGCCCGCCCGCCGGCCGGCAATCTCACCCAACGGCTCGGGAGCCCGCGCAATTCGGCTATTCCGCGGGCTGGGCGGCGGCTCCCCCCTTGGCCGGCTCCTTGTCCATCTCCTCGACCCAGACGCTGTGGTGCTCCCGGGCCCAATTCAAGTCGACCTCGCCCGACCACATGGCGCCGATGGCGCCCTCCATGCCCAGCGTGCCGATATAGATATGCGCCAGGATCGCGGCGATCATCGCCAGTGACACGACGCCGTGCCAGAGCTGATTGAGCTGTTGCTCCTGGAGCGGCGTGAAATCGGCGGGCAGACCGAGGCCGAAAACATTCAGCGCCGAGAAGGTGTCGCCGAAGAAGGTGAATTGGAACGGAAACATGAGGGCGAGGCCCGACAAGCTCAGGCTGACGCCGCCCAAGATCACCACCCAGAAGATGATCTTCTGGCCGGCATTGAACTTGCGCGCCGGCGGGTGCGTATGCGCGGTGAACAGGCCGCCGCCCTTGGCCAGCCAGACCACGTCATAGCGGCTCGGAAGATTGTGTACGATCCAGCAGACGAAGACGATCACGAGGCCGGCAATGAAGGCAAACGCCCCGTAATTGTGATACCACTTTCCGGCGTTCATCAGCAGCGAGAAGGCATCCGGACCAATCAGCGGTTTGAGGGTGTAGCGGCCGTAAAGCATGTTGAGCCCGGTGAGGGCGTGGAGAACGAAGGAGACGGCGACCAGCCAATGTCCAAACCGCTCCACCATCGTGAAGCGGGTGACCGTCATCCCGCTCCATCCCGACTCGATCTTGATCCGCCCGCGAAGGAGAAAGAACAAGGCGAGCACGATGATCATGCCGAGCATCAACCAGGCGCCGTAGACCGACATGGGACCGTTGCGGATCGCGCGCCAGTTCTCCCCCTCCGATTGAATAAGCTGTGCGGCATTCTTGTCGGGGATCGACACGGTCCCTGACTCGCCTCTGCGAATGGCGCGCCAGAATTCGGAATCCGATGTCGTGCCGAGCGTCCCGCCGGGCACCGCACCGCCGGTCGGCGCGCCGCGCAGCTCCGGCGCGACCTCCTGGGCCTGCGCGGTCCCGCCAAATCCGGTCGCGCCGATCAGCAGCGCTAGAACGAGACTTGCGAGGAAGGCAAATGGGCGCCGCGTTCGAAGGCTGCCTCTGCGCTGCATGATCATCGCCTTTCTCCCTAGTATTTCTGGGCGCTGCCGCGGTGCCGCAGTTCTTCGAGCTGGGCATCGCTGAGCGGCGTGTCTTGCGGCCCCTGATAGACGCCCTTCTGGTAGGTGAGCGGGCGACCCTGCTCGCCCTCGCGGCACGCGCCCAGCCCCAACGCCAAGATTGTTGCGCCGATGATCGCCAAGCCGTGCCAAACC
>JAUYJB010000148.1 GCA_030688605.1 Hyphomicrobiales bacterium | reverse complement strand
GATGCGCGGAAGCGACACGCCGAGGGCCTTGGCCAGTTCGGTGATGGTCATCCGCAGGATGTGCTGGCGGATGAACTGAGGCGGGCTGATCGGTCTTGTTGGCATAATAATTACCGAAAGAAATGTGTTGACAGGTAATATATCGCAGGTATATAGTTCTGTCAAGTACCACGTTTTGGAGCATCAAAGATGGGACGGTTTGAGGAAGTTGCACATGCTCGTTCCGCGTGGCTCAAGGAGAACAGGCACCACCAGTTCGCCTACCAACAGGTCGGTAAATACATGCGCGTAGTAGCCGGAAAGAAGGTCATCGCGACTGAACTCACTATGCGTGGCTTCTGTAAAGATTGGTCAGACAGCGATTGGTCAGACTGCGCGGTATTCGACAGTACAATATTTGGCATCCCAGTCGAGGTTGATGAAGAAAACTCGGAGAGATTCGAGATCATACAGCGCCCAATGGAGGACGATTAGATGGCGGAGAACGAAGGCGGTCTGGTGGGCGGCACGATCGACCCTGTCGACATGCCCGGCCTGGGCGCCGAGCGCACCACTGAGCAGGTCGTAGCTGACATCATCGCCAAGGATCCGGACGCGCACAGCGTCACGCTCGCCGAGCGTCAGCGCAGGGCGGCGGATGTGGCGCTCGCGCAGGCGAAGGCTGACAAGGAGTTTTTCGATGAGGCAGAAACCGCTGGCGAGGAGCCTGGTCCGGCATCTGATAGAGGCACAGCGCGAGAAGAACAAGGCGATGTCGATGGTCCTCTCGGTGCTGTATCACCAACTGGAAGCGAAACGGACGATCATCTACTGGCTCGGGCCGACGGGGACCAAGTTCTTGCCGGAGGCGTTCTTTGCGTCCACTCCTGGCAAGAGCCCGTCGAAGCGGAAACGCCGTGCATCTACTGCGGGCTGACATTTGAGGAGTTTGCCAACTCATGAACCTGATTGTGCGCGACAGATTGCTTAGGATAGCCGCATTGATAGTTGGCGTTGCGCTGATCATCGTGAATTTATTTTTATGAACATCATCATCCGCCCCTCCTCCCTGCCTGGTTGGGCAGATTGCCAACGCCGGACAGCAGCGCGCATAGCGCCGCAACTCGTCAAGGACATGGGCTACGACCTGCGCCAGCTACCGCAGCGCGTTGGCCCGGCCGTCGGCACAGCAACGCACGCCGCGGTCGCCCACACGATGCAGGCGAAGATCGATACCGGCTCGAGTGCGAACCAGACGGAAACGGAGCAGGTCGGGCTGGACGCACTGGACAAGTCGATCGAGTACGGCGTCGAGTGGGACGGGGTGAGCCCGAACCTGAACACTAGCCAGAAACAGGTAATCCGGCATTACCGGGTTTTCAGGATTCACTTGGAAGACAGCATTCGGCCGCGAACTGTAGAGCGGCGCATCGAGAAGGTGACGAAACGCGGCAATATGCTCTCCGGGCAGCCGGACCAGACGGACGATGGTGTGCATGACCTGAAAACCGGAGTGGCGCGCAGAGTGAACATCGCCCAGTATGGCGGATACGCCCTGCTCCTTCGAGCGGACGGCGATCCGGCGCAGCACATCACCGAGGACTACATTCAGCGCGTGGCGATTGACCGCGAGCAGCCCGTGCCGCAGCAGATCCCGTACAACGTAGACTTGGCCGAGCGCGTAGCCGGCGCGATCATCATGGACATAGAGCGCACCTTCGAGATTTTCGAGCGCGAGGGCGACAATCTCGTGTTCGCTGCAAACCCGGGTTCGATGTTGTGCTCCGACCGCTGGTGCGTTGCCTACGGAACGGACTTTTGCGAGGAAGGGCGGCGATGATCGAATTGACAATGGAAACCATCATCGCGGCCAAGGATTTTGCCTTGAAGGCAGAGATTCAACCGATCGAGCGCAACGGACACGAGTTCTACATGGTTGTTATGCCGGACGGTTCAACGCAAAAGGTAAGCGCGATGCGTGCGCGCGCTGACTGGCGCGACTACTACCGTTCCGTGCGCATCCTTCGAAGAATTCGGCAAGCAAACGTCGCCACGTTCCAACGGTTCAGCCGCGTGTGGTACGACTGCTCGTATAAAGCAGAAATAGAAAATATTGAATGGCCACGTCCACCGAAAAGAACAAGGAGTTTGCCGTGAAAGTCAACATAGTTGTGTTCGACACTGAGACAACAGGAATTCCAAGGTGGGACTTGCCGGCTGACGATCCGAGCCAGCCGCACATCGTCGACATCGGTGGAATCCTGTGCGACGAAACCGGCAAGGAAATCGAGCGCTTCGAGTCGATCGTCAAGCCAGATGGCTGGACCGTTGGCGATGGCGCGGCGACGGTGCACGGCATCACCACCGAGATAGCGCTTGCGCAGGGCCGACCCATCATCGAAGTGCTGGACGGATTCGACGCATTGCTCGCGCGCGCCGGCCTGCTGGTAGCGTTCAACCTGCGTTTCGATGACAAGCTCCTGCGTGGTGCCCGTCGCCGGAATGGCCGGCCGGACGGCTTCGGAACAATCCCAGTCTTCTGCTGCATGCGCGGGGCGACACCGCTTTGCAAGATACCGCCGACACCGAGAATGAGGAAGGCCGGATTCGAGAAGTTCAAGACGCCGAACTTGGGTGAGGCCGTCAAGATGCTTCTCAACCGAGAGCACGTCGGCGCGCACCGGGCGATGGCCGATGCGGTAGCGACAAAGGATCTGTACTTCGCGCTGCGATGCAACCCTGAATTCATGGCGGCTGGAAGCGACTTCAAGACGAATGTGTCTCAACCGAAAACCGCAGCGCAGCAGGGGGAGGATCACAGCGATAGCGTCCGGGGCGTCGCCTCCAGTTCGACTCTGGAACCTGCTGCTGCTACGGTCCCATGTAAATGGTGTGGTATCTCCACTCCAATGACCGGAACGAAGATGTGCGACGGTTGTTGGGAGTTGGATCACCGTATTCGTGGAGACATGGCTATCGCAAAGCGCATCATGGAGCATTACACCAACAAGGCGAAAGAAGCCTCCACCATATTTTAAGATCATGGAACGTCGCGGATTTCTGAAATCAATCCTCGCTCTTGGCGTCGCTCCGTGGGTAGTGACGAAGTCTGGCGTGCTGATGCCGGTGCGCAAGATCGTTACTGAGTTTGAGGAGCTTACTCTATACGAACAAACAATCTTGATCGAACAGTTGCACACGCCATACCGAGGCGGAAAGAGTTGGTTCATGGCTCAAGAAGTCCTCCGGCGCGCGCGGAATGGAGAGAAGGTTTTAGTGGTCGGTGGCGCACGAACTCGATCGCTGATTGAGGAATTGGCGAAGCCGCTCGAAGTGCCGGACACGATTATTTACAACACACTGAAAGGATGACCAAGATGGCGAATGAAAGAGGGACCACGTTCAAAGACCCGATGAGTGAAGTGCTCGACCCGCTGCAATTCCACCAGGGCGGGGCCGACCTCGGGGCAGTAGTTCCGGTAGGCTCAGGCATGGCGCGAAGCGTATCCGGCATGCCGGTGAACGAGATCATCACCGCGCAGCGCGTCGCCGTGCCGCGCGACATGCGGCGCATCTTGGCGAACATGAAGGCCCTGGCCACCGCGGCCGGCAAGGAGTACGTGTACGGTTGGGAAGTCAACGACCGCAAGAACAACCGCAAGGTGTGGATCGAGGGGCCCACCATCACGCTCGCCAACGACCTGGCCCGGGAATACATGAATTGCCAAGTTGACTGCCGTGTGATCGACGAGGGCAAGCATTGGGTCTTCTATGCGAGGTTCGTCGACCTGGAGACTGGGTTCAGCATGGTCCGGGCCTACCAGCAGCGCAAACGGCAGGACACCGGCATGCGGGACGACCAGCGCGCCCTGGACATGGTGTTCCAGATCGGGCAATCCAAGGCGATCCGCAACGTGGTGGTCAACGCCCTGCGCTCCCTCGTCAATTACGCGATGGACGCGGCGAAGGGTGCCCTGCTCGACAAGGTCGGGAAAAACCCGGAGGGCGCGCGCCAGTGGATCAAGCAGGAGCTCGTGAGGCTCGCGATCGACCTGAAGCGCGTCGAGGCCGTGTACGGGCGCACCGCAGAGCACTGGACCGTTCCGGACATGGCGCGGATCTACACTGAGTTGCAGTCGGTCGCGGACGGCATGATGAACGCCGAGGACGTGTACCCGGCACCGGATGATCCGGCCAAGAAGCGCGAGGCCGACAACCCACTCGCCACCGGGCAGGAAGCAGGACAACCGAAAACCGCAGCGCAGCAGGCGATCACTCACGGAGAAACCTCGGGCGCGCCCCTGGCTGACCCGTCAAATCCGCCTGCTGCCGCTGCGGCGAGTACGCCACCCGGCGAGCTGATGGACAAGGCCGACCAGCAGACCGGGCCGGTCACGCCGGCGGCCGACGCGCCGAAGCGCGGGCCCGGGCGTCCCAAGCGCGCGCCGATATTCGGGGGTGACGCATGAGCATGCTTGTCAAGATCAGGGGCTTCAGAGGGGCGGAACGTGCTGACATCGAAGTCAACCCGATCGCCCTCATAGGGGGGCTCAACTTCGCCGGCAAGTCGAGCGTGTGCCAAGCGCTCGCCGCCGCGGCCTGCAACCAGCCGATCCCGTTCTTTTCCTCGGCTCGCCCGGACAAGCCGCGGTTCACCAAGGCCGATTCCAAGGCCCTGCTGCGCGGCGGCATGGCAACCGGCGTGGCGAGCATCGAGATCGACGGCGAGGCTGTCTCAACGGTCTCGTGGCCCTCCCTCACGGCATCCGGGACGGACGCGATGCACTGCAGCCTCGTGGCAGCAGGCCTGATCACGCCCATGGAGATGGAGGACCTTGACCGCCAGAGGTTCTTCTCCACTCTGCTCAAGGCCGACCCGACATCGAAACGGTCTCCGGACAAACCCGATGAGCCCTCCGATTTGGAGGCTGCTTTGATTGAGGCGATCCCGGTGTTGGGCGAGCTAGAACACGCCGAATCGCTTGCGAAGGTCATCGCCCAGGTCCAGACCAACGGCTGGGACGTGGCGCACCGATCGTTCAAGGAGAACGGCGCCAAGCGCAAAGGCGCTTGGGAGCATGCCTCCGGCGAAGCCTTCGGGCTCAAGAAGGCGGTCGGCTGGAAGCCGCTTGGCTGGCGCGAGGATCTTGCCGACACGTCCTTGGAAGACCTCGGGACCGCGTGCACACAGGCGCAGGCTGCTGTGGAGAAGGCGATTGCCGCGGTCGCAACGGACGCCGTTGAGCTGGCTGCGCTTGAGCAAAACGCCGCCCTTGAGGCTGGCGCGTGGAATGCGCTCAAGGCCGCAGAGAAGGACTTGGAGCGCGCGCAGGACGATCTGGCGAAGAAGCGCAAAGCACGGGCTGAGATCGTGATACCGACAGCATCGGCGTGCCCCCATTGTGGTGGATTGGTCGACGTCGTGCAGAACAGCGTCACGCACCTATACCAGCTCGAGCAATCGACGGCGACGCAGGCACAAATCACAGCGCTTCGGACAGCCGCTGCGCAAGCCGATGGGCTGGTGGCCAAAGCCACGGACGGCGTGCGCATATTTCAGGAGTCCCTCGGAACAGCCAAAGGCAAGCACGAGGCCATCAAAGGCAGCGGTGAGCGCTTGATCGAGGCGAAGAAGCGCACGGGCACCACCGATACGGTGGACACTGCGCGCGACCTGCTTGCCGGCTTGCTGAAGGACAAGGACCTGATCTCCAGGCGCTACGCATGCGAAACACTCGCCGAGCAGATCATCGCAAACCAGAAACTTGTCGACATCCTCGCGCCCGATGGCCTGCGCCGGCAGAAGCTGCAAAAGGCGCTGGCGAAGTTCAACAAAGAGACCCTCGGGCCGCTTTCTGCGGAGGCCGGGTTCTCCATCGTCACGATCGATGACGACCTGGAGATCCTCTACGGGGCCCGGCGATACTTCCTACTGTCCGCGTCCGAGCAGTACCGGGTTCGCGCCGTGGTTCAGATCGCGGTGGCTGTGTACGACAAGTCTCCGCTGGTGATCTTCGATGGGGCCGACATACTCGACCAGGACGGGCGCAATGGCTTCTTTGCGATGATGCAAGCGGCGAACGAGGGGAACGGCATTGTGTTCGTGGTCGGCATGACGGTGCTCGCCAAGCGCAACGTGCCGGACCTGGCAAAGGCCGGGATTGGCGCGAGCTACTGGATTGCCGACGGGACGGCTGCACCACTATGAAAAAAGTGTTGGCTGTCGGGCAACGTTGGAGGGCTGTTTTATACAACCCAGGCGACATTGACATTCCAGCAGAGAAACCGCGGTATTTCACGTTTAGGCTCATAGAGAGCTGCTGGACATACAACGTGGCAAAAAAAGAAATGGGGGTTCATTTTCTCGGCTACAAGGAGGGTGTAACTCCAGAGTCTGACCAAGAAGATCGGCCGCAGGTATGGTGGTTCGACTGTGATGGGCGCGCGAACGTCCCAACGACATCGTTGTACTTTGTACTGAAAACTCTGGTTCGACGCTCACCACCAAAAACGTCTGGCGTATGATTGTGGTTCACCCGGCCGCGTGGTCGTCTGCGCCTCGCCTATCCTCCCTCTGGTGGGGCCATGGATTTGCGGCCGGGGCTTTTCTTGACAACGCGCGCAGGCAAGCGCAAAGTGCATTTCAGGCCGTGACAAGCCGAATAAGGATAGCCTCATTTGAACCCTGATTCCCCGCCCTTCCTGGAAGTCCTTGAACGCTCGGCCCTGCCGCGCCATCCTTGGGAATTGTCACCTTCCTGCGAGGGGCGGGCAATGAGGGCTTGACGATGAACCTGCGAATCCGGTGTTGGAGCAAGGCCGAACTTTGGATGGCTGATGCAGAGATTAAGCGCCACACAAGGGTCAAGGTTCAT
>JAUYJB010000147.1 GCA_030688605.1 Hyphomicrobiales bacterium | reverse complement strand
TCCAGGTCGAAAGCCGCGCGCAGATGTCGATGCTGCCGCGCCTGAAGCCCAACAATTTCTACGATCTGGTCATCGAGGTGGCCATTGTCCGCCCCGGCCCGATCCAGGGCGACATGGTCCACCCCTATCTGAAGCGCCGCTCCGGGCAGGAGCCGGTCACCTATCCGAGCAAGGACCTCGAAGCGGTGCTCGGCAAGACGCTCGGCGTGCCGCTGTTTCAGGAGCAGGCGATGAAGATCGCCATCGTCGCCGCTGGCTTCACGCCGGCGGAGGCCGACCGGCTGCGCCGCGCCATGGCGACCTTCCGCCGCGTCGGCACCATCGACACGTTCCGCGACAAGATGATCGACGGCATGACTGCCCGCGGCTATGAGCGCGACTTTGCCGAGCGCTGCTTCAAGCAGATCGAGGGTTTCGGCGAATACGGCTTTCCGGAAAGCCACGCGGCGAGCTTCGCGCTCCTCGTCTACGCCTCGGCCTGGCTCAAATGCCACTATCCCGACGTCTTCGCGGCCGCCCTCATCAACAGCCAGCCGATGGGCTTCTATGCGCCGGCCCAGATCGTCCGCGACGCCCGCGAGCACGGCGTTGCGGTGTGCCCGCCCGACGTCAACCGCTCCGACTGGGACTCAACGCTGGAGCCGGAGGAGGGCGCCATCCGCCGTCTGCATCCCAACCATGCCGAGATGGCGGCAGACATTCATTCCACCTGCGCCATCCGCCTCGGCCTGCGCCAGATCAAGGGCCTGCACGAGGAGGATGCCCGCGCGCTGGTCGCGGCACGGGCGGCACGGGGCGCAGGCTACGATTCGGTGCGCGATCTGTGGCTGCGCACGCAGCTGAGGACGCACGTGCTGGAGCGGCTCGCCGACGCCGACGCCTTTCGCTCGCTCGGCCTCGACCGGCGCGGCGCCCTGTGGGCGGTCAAGGGCCTCGACGGCGCGGCTGGCGATCATGACCTGCCGCTGTTTGCGGCAAGCCCGGGGGGCCTGCGCCAGAACGAGCCCGACATGGCCCTGCCGCCGATGCCGCTCGGCGAACATGTCGTCAACGACTATCGCTTCCTGAAACTCTCGCTCAAGGCCCACCCGGTCGGCTTCCTGCGCCAAGACCTTGACCGCTCGGGCCATGCGCGCTGCGCGGCGCTGGCCGGTCTGCGCTCCGGCACCGTCCTGAAGGTCGCCGGCCTGGTGCTGGTGCGCCAGCGGCCGGGCACCGCCAAGGGCGTCATCTTCGCCACGCTCGAGGATGAAAGCGGCATCGCCAACATCATCGTCTGGCCGAAGAGTTTCGAGCGCTATCGCCCGGTGGTGCTGGGCGCGCGGTTCCTGTCGGTCGAAGGCCGGCTGCAGAACGAGGAAGGCGTGATACACATTGTCGCAGAGCACCTGACCGATTTGACGCCGCTGCTTACGCGTCTTGCCGACGGCGGCGAGAAGATCGAGCCGTTCGCCCGCTGCGACGCGGTCAAGCGCCCGGCAAACCCGGCAGACAGAAGGGCAAATCCGGCCCGCGCGGCGATGCCCAAGGGCCGCAATTTCCATTAAGGCCGCGCCCCGTATCGCAAAGCGCTTTTCAGGCGCGCGCGCCTCGCCCATCATGGGCCATGCGCCTCGCCACGTTCAACCTGGAATCCCTCGGCTCGCAGCGCACCGGCGCCTCGTCGCTGGCCGAGCGCATCCAGATTCTCACGCCGCAGTTCGAGCGGCTCGACGCCGACGTGATCTGCCTGCAGGAAGTCGACGGGCAGCATGTCCCGGATAGGCCCGAGCGCGAGCTTACGTCCCTCAAGCAGTTGTTCGCCGGCACGCGCTATGCGGATTACGAACTCGTCTCGACCATCGGCCGCGGCGGCGAGGGCGTCGCCGACGTGCACAATCTGGTGATCGCCTCGCGCTTGCCGATCCAGCATTCAGCCGAGATCCGTCACGATCTGGTCGATGCCCCGCGCTACCGCCTGAGCACCGCCGAGCCGGCCGAGGAGGAGGCGAGCGAAATCGCCTGGGACCGGCCGATCCTCCACGCGGTTCTCACCCTCGACGACGGACGCCCCCTGCACGTCGTCAACCTGCATCTGCGCGCGCCGCGCGCCGCCCCGATACCGGGTCGCAAGGACACGGCCGCCGTATGGAACAGCGTCGAGGGATGGGCGGAGGGATTTTTCGTGGCCGCCGTCAAGCGCCTCGGCCAGGCGCTCGAACTGCGCCGCCTCGCCGACCGCATGTTCCGCGAAGACCCGGCGGCGCTGATCGCCATTGCCGGCGACTTCAACGCCGAGGACCACCAAGTGCCTCTGAGGATCGCCGTCGGCTCGGAGGACGACACCGGCAACGGCGCGCTCGCCGGTTTCATGCTGGTGCCGGTCGACCGCATGATCGCCCAGGACCGCCGCTACACCGTGACCCATCATGGCCGGCCGCTGATGCTCGACCATATCCTGGTCAGCCGCACCCTGCTCGGCGCGCTGCGCGGCGTCGAGGTGCACAATGAGGTTCTGTTCGACGAATTGACCGGGCCTGGCCGCATCGATCACCCGCCGGGCTCATTTCACGCGCCGCTTATCGCCGAGTTTGCGTTGTAGAGGCTTATGGCGCCAGCGACTCGATATAGGCGAGAATGTCGGCGATCTCCGCCCGCGTCAGCGACGGGTCTGGCATGGCGTCGTGGGGACGGGTTAGCCACATGGCGAGCGCTTCGCGCCGCGTCTCGCCCATGGTCTTGGCGACCTCGACAAAAGACGGTGCATCGGCGAGGGCGACCTGTGTATCGTCGGTGCCGATCAGATGGCAGCTCGCGCACCAGGTCCGCGACAATGCGGCCCCCGATTGCGGCTCGCCGTCATCAGCAGCCCCTGTGCTTGCCGCCGAAGCAGCCATGAGGAAAAGCGCCAATACAAGCTTCCGCATTGCCTCTTCCTTTCATATGACATCTGGCGCCGACAAACCCGTGGTTCAAGCCTCATGACTCTTGTCAAGGGCGCGCCAGATCGTCTCAGGGGTCGCCGGCATGTCGACATGGGTGATGGCGGCCGCCGCGTTGAGCGCGTTGACCACGGCATTGACGACGGCGGGGCAGGCGCCGATCACCCCGGCCTCGCCGGCGCCCTTCATGCCCAGCGCGTTGGTGGCCGAGGGTATGTTACGCGTCTCGAAGCCGATGCTCGGCAGGTCGTCGGCGCGCGGCAGGCAATAGTCCGTCAGCGAGGCGGTGATGAGCTGCCCCGATTCCGGGTCGTAGACGGTACGTTCGGTGAGCGCCTGGCCGACCCCCTGGGCGATACCACCGTGGATCTGCCCCTCCAAGAGCAGTGGATTGAGGACTGTGCCGAAATCGTCGACCACGCAATAGCGCTGGATCGCCACCGATCCGGTCTCGGGATCGATTTCGACCTCGGCAATATGGGTGCCGTTGGGGAAGGTCGGCGCCGACGGCTCCCAGTCCTCGGTCTCGGTGCGCTCGTCCACCGGCATGGCCTTGACGATTTCGGCGAGCGCCACCGACCGGTCGGTGCCAACGATGCGCACCTTGCCGCCGGAAAGCTCCAGGTCGGCGGGCGCCGCTTCCAACCGCTCGGCGGCGCGGGCCTTGACCCGCTCGGCAAGGCGCCCGGCCGCCTTGTAGACCGAGACGCCGCCGACGGGAATCGACCGCGAGCCGCCGGTGCCGAAGCCGCGCGGGATGCGGTCGGTGTCGCCTTGGACGACGGTGATCTTGTCGGGTTCGATGCCGAGCTCGGCGCTGGCAAGCTGGGCAAAGGCGGTATGGTGGCCCTGTCCGTTGGTCTGGGTGCCGGAAAAGACGGTGGCGCCGCCCTCCTCGTCGAGCACGACGGCGCCATATTCGGGCCCGCCTCCGGCGCAGGCCTCGATATAGGTCGCCATGCCGATGCCGCGCAGAAGCCCGCGCCGGGCGCTTTCCTCGCGCCGTGCGGCAAAACCCTTCCAGTCGGCCAGTTCCATCGCCGCGTCCATGTGGGCCGCGAAGTCGCCGGTGTCGTAGGTGCGCCCGGTCGGCGTGGTGTAGGGCATGTCGGCAGGGGCGATGAAATTGCGGCGGCGTATCTCGTCCGGTTCAAGCTCCAGCTCCAAGGCCGCCTTGTCGACCAGCCGCTCGATCAGATAGGCGGCTTCCGGCCGGCCGGCGCCGCGATAGGCGTCGACCGGGACGGTGTTGGTGTAGGCGCCGCGCACGCGCGCATAGACGTGGGGCGTGCGGTAGCACCCCGGCACCATGCCGGCGCCGTTGGCGGCAACGAACAGCGCCATCTGGCCGAGACAGGCGCCGAGATTGGCGATGGTGTCGACCCTGAGCGCGAGGAAACGGGCGTCTTTGTCGAGCGCCAGCTCGGCATATGAGACGTGGTCGCGGCCGTGATAGTCGGCCAGGAAATGCTCGACCCGCTCACCGACCCAGGCGACCGGCCGGCCGATCCGGCGGGCCGCAATCAGGACCAGCGCATATTCGCGATAGGTGAAGAATTTCGTGCCGAAGCCGCCGCCGACATCGGGCGTGACGATGCGCATCTTCTCGCGCGGTACGCGGAATACGTCGTCGGCAAGCACCGGCTGCAACAGGCGCACCCCCTGCGAGCCGCAGGTCAGCGTATAGCGACCGTCTTCGGCGTTGAATTGGCCGATGGCGCCGCGCGGCTCGAGGAAGTTGGTGACGATCCGATTATTGACCAGCCTGAGACTAACCACCTTGTCGGCTCGGGCGAAGGCAGCGTCGGTCGCCGCCTTGTCGCCGTGGGCGGCCTCGATGGCGAGGTTGCCGCCGACTTCCGGCCACAGCACCGGCGCGTCGGGCGCGAGCGCAGCTTCGGCCTCGACGACGCAAGGCAGTTCCTCGAAATCGAGAGCGATCATCTCCGCCGCGTCGCGCGCCTGGACAAGCGTCTCGGCGACGACCATCGCCACCGCCTCGCCGACATGGCGCACGGTAATTGCCGGCAGGATCGGATAGGGCGGCACCGGCGGCATCGTGCCGTCGGCGTTCTCATACATGCCTCTGCAGGGCAGAGGACCGAGAGCGGCGGTCTCCGCCGCGGTGATGACATCGAGCACGCCGGGGGCGGCCCGCGCATCGCCGATCCCTGTCAAGCTGAACCGCGCATGGGCGACCGGCGCGCGCACGATCGACGCATGAACCGCGCCTTCCGGCAGGATGTCCGCCGTGTACCGGCCGCGGCCGGTGATGAGCGCTTGGTCCTCCTTGCGCCGAAGGGAAGCGCCGATGCCGAACCTCGCTACTGTCATGGCAATTATCGGTGCGCCGCGACCCGCCGCCGGGTTTCGATCAGCCCCACACCTCGCCGGCGATCTCGACGATTTCGGCGAGCTTCGCCCATTGGGCCTCCTCGGTGAGGATGTTGCCCTCCTCGGTCGAGGCGAAGCCGCATTGCGGGCTCAGGCAGAGCCGCTGCAGATCGACATATTTGGTCGCCTCGTCGATGCGCCGCTTGACGTCGTCCTTGTCCTCCAGCGTGCCGGTCTTCGAGGTGATCAGGCCGAGTACCACCTGCTTCTTCCCTGCCGGCAGAAACCGCAGCGGCTCGAACCCGCCGGCCCGGTCGGTGTCGTATTCGAGGAAATAGCCGTCGATGTCGAGGTCGCCCAGCATCACCTCGGCGACCGGCTCGTAGCCGCCCTCGGAGATCCAGGTGGAGCGGAAATTGCCACGGCAGACATGCATGGTAACGGCGAGATCGTCGGGCCGGCCTTCGAGCGCCTGGTTGATCGTCCGCACGTAGATTTCCGGCAGCCTGTCGGGATCGTCTCCGCGCGAGCGAGCACCCTCCCTCTGTTCCTCCGAGCACAGATAGGCCCACACCACGTCGTCCAACTGCAGATAGCGGCAACCGGCGTCGTAGAAGGCGCGCACCGCCTTTTTGTAGGCGGCGCCAGTGTCGGCGAAGAACTCCTCGAGATCGGGATAGACCGGCGCGATGACGTTGCGGCCCATGCGGAAATGCAGCACGCTCGGGCTCGGAATGGTCATCTTCGGCACGCGGCGGGTGTGCGCCTTGAGGAATCGGAAATGGTCGAGCATCGGGTGGCCGGAAAAGCCGATCCTGCCCTTGATCTCCAGGCTCCGCGGCTTGGTCTCGACGCCATGGAACTTGATGGTCTGCTTGCCGGTGACGAGCTCCACGCCATCGAGCTTCTGCAGAAAATCGAAGTGCCACCAGGAACGGCGGAACTCGCCGTCGGTGACCGCCTGAAGCCCGATCTCCTCCTGCTTCCCGACCGCCTTCCTGATCTCGCGATCCTCGACCTCCCGCAGCGCCTCGTCCGTGATCTCGCCGGCCTCGTGCCTGGCGCGGGCTTGCTTTATGGCCTGCGGCCGCAACAGGCTGCCGACCATGTCGGCGCGGAATGGCGGGGTTGTTCTCTTCATTGCGTTTCTTCCTCCTCCGGAGCTCTCTTTCGCAGGACCCGCCACACCTTCTCGCTGGTCGCCGGCATGTCGAGCCGCGCCCCGGCATCGCCCGGCAGCGCATGGCGAATCGCGTTCATGACAGCCGAAGGCGCGGCCGTCGTGCCGGCTTCGCCGGTACCTTTGAGGCCGAGCGGATTGGTCGTGCAGGCGACCTCGATACGGTCGAGGACGATCCGAGGCATCGTGTCGGCCCGCGGCAAGGCATAATCCGTGAACGAGCCGGAGACAAGCTGCCCGCTCTCCGGGTCGTAGACCGTCTCCTCGCCGAGCGCCTGGCCGATCCCCTGGGCGATGCCGCCATGCATCTGGCCGTCGACGATGACCGGATTGAGAACCTTCCCGCAATCGTCGACCGCCGTGTAGGCGACGATCGAGACGGCGCCGGTCTCGGGCTCGATCTCCACTTCGGCGACGTGGCAGCCATTCGGGAAGGTCGAGGCGGCGGCAAATTTGACCTCGGTGTCGAGACTTTCGCCAAGCTCGCCGGCCCGCGCGGCGACGTCGAAGATCGAAACATGGCGCTTTGAGCCCGCGACGCTGAAGCCGCCATCCGCCTGGACCAATTCTTCCTCGCCAGCCTGCAGCAGCAGCGCGGCGACGGGACGGGCCTTTTCCAGGACCTCGCCTGCGGCCTGCGCGATGGCGCCGCCGACCATGGTCGCGGTGCGCGAGGCGACGACCCCGAAGCCCGGAATGTCGCGTGCCGAATCGCCGTGCTCGATAACGACCTCTTCGTCCGCCACGCCGAGGCGCTCGGCGGCGAGCCGGCGGAACACGGTGACATGGCCCTGTCCGCCGGGTCCGGCGCCGATCGAGACATGCGCCCTGCCATCGCCGGGAAAGGAAACCCTCGCAGCCTCCTGCGGCAGGGCGCCGGCGATCTCAAGATAGCAGCCGATACCGATGCCGCGCAGCCGCCCTGCAGCCTCAGAGGCCGCCCGCCGCGCCGGAAAGCCGGCATGGTCGGCACGCTGAAGCGCCGCCTCGAACAGGAGCGGAAACTGGCCGCTGTCATAGCTATTTCCGAAGGCGGTCTTGTAGGGCATGCGGTCAGGCGCGATCAGGTTGCGCCGGCGCAGCTCGGCCGGGTCGACGCCGCTGACGCGCGCGGCCTCGTCGACCAGTCGCTCCAGGAGATAGTTGGCCTCCGGCCGCCCGGCGCCGCGATAGGCGCCGATCGGCACCGTATTGGTCAGGTAGCAGCGCGTGCGCACGGTCGCGAGAGGAATGTCGTAGACGCTCGGCAGGCAGCCGGTGATGTGGGCGGTGGAACAGATCGCGCCGACGCCCGTCAGATAGGCGCCGACATTGGCGCGCCCGTCCACCTTCAGTGCCAGGAAGCCGCCGTCGGCATCGAGCGCAAGCTCGGCCCGCCACAGAGAATCCCGGCCCTGATGGTCGCTCATGAAGGCTTCGGAACGCGTCGCCGCCCAATGCACCGGCCGCCCAACGGTCTTGGCGGCAAACAGCAGCGCAACATATTCGGGATAGGACGACGCCTTCATGCCGAAGCCGCCGCCGACATCCTCGGTCAGCACCCTGAGCCGCTCAGGCTCGATCTTCATCGCCGCCACGAGCTGATTGCGGATCGAGGCGACCCCCTGGCTGCTGCAGGTCAGCGTGTAGCGGTCGGCGTCGGCGTCGTAGCTCGCGGTGGCTCCGCGCGGCTCGAGCGAGGCCGCAACGAGACGCTGGTTGACGAGATCGGCCTGGGCGACGTGGGCGGATTGCGCGAAGGCCTCTTCGACCCGCGCCGCGATGCCGCCGTCTGCGTCCTGAGGCGCCGCCCAGTCGAGGGCGAGATTGCCCGGCGCGTCGGGGTGAAGCTCGGGAGCATCGCCGGCCGCTGCCTGCGCGACCGTCGTGATCGCCTTCAGGGGAGCGTAGTCGACGGATACCTGCTCGGCCGCGTCCTGAGCGGCTTGGAGCGTTTCGGCGACCACCAGCGCCACCGGCTCGCCGACATGGAGAACCCTCTCGCCCGCCAGCGCCGGGCGCTGCGGCACCGCGATGGGCGTGTCGTCGCGGCCCTTCATCGGATTTGGCCGGGTGACGGGACCATAGCCTTCGCCGGAAAGATCGGCAGCGGTGATGATTGCGAGAACGCCAGGGAGCGCCTGGGCAGCCGCCGCGTCGAGGGCGGCAATTTCGGCATGGGCGTGAGGCGAGCGGACGAAGCAGGCGAAGACCGCATCGGCGGGCTTCAGATCGTCGGTGAAGCGGCCGCGACCGCGCACGAGCGCCTCGTCCTCGACCCTGAGGTGGGTATCTTTCGCGCTCATGTCTCGGCTGTGACTGAGGAGAGTCCGACCGGTTGAACCATCGCTACACGATAGTTCGCGGCGAGGAAACCGCAACCGGGGCCAAACCGCTCGTGAAACAGAATTGATGCAATCTCATACTATCTCGCTCTAGCAGGCTGTTGAAAACGTGCGAAGGAAGCCGAACCAGCGTTCCCTCGCCCCTGTGGGGAGAGGGACAGGCTGAGGGGGACCGACGTAACCTATTGAAA
The DNA here is from genome assembly GCA_030688605.1 of Hyphomicrobiales bacterium. Lineage (NCBI taxonomy): Bacteria > Pseudomonadati > Pseudomonadota > Alphaproteobacteria > Hyphomicrobiales > Hyphomicrobiales bacterium. The sequence goes on along the minus strand of JAUYJB010000147.1, from coordinate 22,169 downwards.
CTCCTAGACCCCATCGCCCGCCCGCCTCTCGCCTCGGCGAAGCTGGAGCTTCGCTCCGGCGTAGCCGGGTCGCTTCGCTACGGCGCGGCGACCTCTCCCCGCCGGGGAGAGGTGTTTGCGGTGGCTCGATCTCCGTTTTTCAGCAGCCTGCTAACGCTTGGTGGCCCCCGCGCCGACGCCCTGCTCGACATGGGCGCCGAGTTCCGCCTCGAGCAGCTTCTCGACGGCGCCGCGCGGGCGCGTATAGCCGGCGAAAACGTCGTAAAGCACCGGCGTCAGGAACAGCGTCAGGATCGACGCGAAGCCGAGCCCGCCGACGATCACCGTGCCGATCGCCGAGCGGCTCTCCGCGCCGGCGCCGAAGGCGAGCACCAGCGGCATCGCGCCGAGAACCGTGGAGACCACGGTCATGACGATCGGCCGCAGCCGCAGCACCGACGCCTCGATCACCGCGTCGCGGACCGAATAGCCCTCGTCGCGGAGCTGGTTGGCGAATTCGACGATCAGGATGCCGTTCTTGGCCATCAGGCCGATCAGCAGGATGATGCCGATCTGGCTGTAGAGATTGACCGACAGGCCGGCGAACCACAACGAGTAGATCGCCGCGGCGATGGCCAGCGGCACGGAGAGCATGATGATCGCCGGGTGCACGAAGCTTTCGAACTGGGCGGCGAGCACGAGATAGACGATGAGCAGCGCCAGGGCGAAGGTGACGGCGACGCCGGCCGACGTCTCCTGGAACTGCTGCGTCTGGCCGGTGAAGCCGAGCGTTGCCTCCACCGGCAAGATTTCGCTTGCGGCCTGCTCCATGAAGTCGACGGCCGCGCCCAGGGAGTAGCCCTCGTTGAGCGCCGCGCTGATGGTGATCGCCGGCAGGCGGGCGTAGCGGCGCAGCGACGGCGCCGCCGCGTCCTCCGATATGCTCGCCAGCGCGCTCAGCGGCACCAGCGTCTTGCCGTCGCCCGAGCGCACGAAGACGTTGGATATGTCGTCGGGCCGCTGCCGATCGCTCGGCTGGGCCTGGACGATGACCGGATATTCGCGCCCGCGGTCGATATAGGTGGTGATGGCACGCGAGGCGAACATGGTCTGCAGGGTGGTGGCGATGGTCTCGACGCTGATCCCCAGATCGTCGGCCCGCGCGCGGTCGAGCCTGAGGCTGAGCTGCGGCTGATTCTGCTCGAAGTCGATCTCCGGATCGCGCAATCCCCGATTTTCCTCCGCACGCGCCAGCAGCGCCTGCGCCCATTCCTTTACGCTGTCGAAGTCGGGGCCGCCGACGACCACCCGCAGCGGCGAATTGCCGCCCCTGAGGCCCAGTCCGGCCGGCGTGCCCACGGATGCGCGCGCGCCGGTGATCGCCGACATTTTCGGGGCGAGCTCGGTGACCAACGCCGCCGCGTCGCGGTCGCGCTCCTCCCATGGCGCCAGGCGCAGCACGACGAACGCCCGATACGGCCGGCCGCCGGAGCCGACGATCGAATAGACCGTCTTGACCTCGCCGGATTCGCGCAACGGGGCGACCAGCTCCTCCACCTCGCGCGTCTGCGTGTCGGTGAAAGCGGCGGTGCTGCCCTGCGGCGCCGTCAGGCTTACGAAGACGATGGCGCGATCCTCTTTCGGCGTCAGTTCGCGCGGCAGAATGCGGAACACCTGGTAGCTCGCGCCGGCGAAGACCAGAGCCAGCAGGATCACCACCAAGGGCATTCCGAGCGCCGCCGTAAGCGCCCCCCGATACAGACGGCCGACCCGCGCCATGACGCCGCGTGATGCGCCGCCCGCGCCCGACTTGCCCCCATTGGCCAGCACCTTGGAGGCGAGCGCCGGACACAGGCTCAGCGCGACGAAGGTCGAGATGATGACGGCGCTCGCCATGACGAAGCCGAACTCGGTGAACAGCCGCCCGGCCTGGCCCTGCAGGAACGAGATCGGCACGAAGACGGCGACCAGGGTCAGCGACGTGGCGATCACCGCGAAGGTCACCTGGCGGGCGCCGCGCACGCTCGCCACCAGCCGGCTCTCGCCGAGGCCGATGCGGCGCTGGATGTTCTCCAGCATGACGATGGCGTCGTCGACGACGAGCCCGATGCCGAGGAGAAGGGCCAAGAGCGTCAGCACGTTGATGGAGAAGCCGAGGGCGTAGATCAATATGAAGCAGCCGATCAGCGACACCGGAATGGTCACGAACGGGATCAGCGTGGCGCGGAACGACAAGAGAAAGATGAGGATGACCAGCACCACCAGCGTCAACGACAAGCTAAGAGCGATCAGCACCTCGCGGATCGAGGCGGCGATGAAGGTCGCGTCATCGGAGCCGACCCGAATGTCCATGCCGGCCGGCAGGGTCGGTCGGATCCCGTCCAGCGCCGCGCGCACCGCGTTCGAGATCGCCACCGTATTGGCCTGCGACTGGCGCATGACGCCGAGGCCGACCGCTTCGACGCCGTCGACACGCACCAAGGTCTGGTCGTTCTCCACGCCGCGCTCAATGCGGGCGATGTCGCGCAGCCGCACCGGATAGCCGCCGATATGGTCGATGACGATGTCGCGGAACTGCGCGATGTTGACGATACGGCTGTCGAGCCGCAGCGTGAACTGGCGCCGTTCGGATTCGACCTCGCCGGCCGGCAGCTCGACATTGTTGCGCGTGAGCGCCGCGCCGACGTCGGTGACGGCGAGGTTGCGCGCCGCCATCGCCCGGCGATCGAGCCAGATGCGCACCGCGTAGCGCCGGTCGCCGAAAATGTCGACGTCGGCGACGCCGTCGAGGGTCGTGATCCGGTCGATCACATAGCGCTGCACATAGTCGGTGATCTCCGCGGCGCTCATCCGGTCGCTGGTGACGGCGAGACGCATCACCGGGTCCGCGTCGCTGTCGCTCTTGACGATCCGCGGCTCGCTGGCGTCGTCGGGCAATTGCCCGCGCACCCGCCCGACCGCGTCGCGCACGTCGTTCGCCGCCTCGTCGATGTTGCGGCCGGTCTCGAACTCGAGCACCGTGCGGCTGCGCCCGCCGCGGCTCTCGGACCTGATCGACTTGATGCCGCTGATCCCCGAGACCGAACCCTCGATGACCTCGGTGATGTCGGTGTCGATGGTCTCCGGGCTGGCGCCGACATAGTTGGTGGTCACGGAGACGACCGCCGAATCGATGTCCGGCAGTTCGCGCACCGGAAGCCGGAGCAGAGCGGCAAGGCCGAAGACGATGATCAGCAGGCTGACGACGGCGGCGAGCACCGGCCGCCGGATGCTCAGATCAGACAAGGTCACTGCGGTTCTCCCCGTCTCGCCCGCCCGCTGCCGGCCTTGCCGGGCCGGCGGATCTGCATGCCGTCGCGCAGGCTCTGCACGCCCCGCACCACGACCTCTTCGTCGACGCCGACGCCGGTGAGGATCTCGACGGTGCCGACCTCGCGCTGGCCGATGGCAACGTCGCGTCTCACCGCCTTGCCGTCGACGGCGAGGAAGACGAACGTGCCCGAGCCCTCGACGACGATCGCCTCTTCGGGGATCATCACCGCCTCTCGCCTCTCGAGGATGACGGCGAGATGCATGAACATGCCTGCGGGAAGCGACAGGTCAGGGTTGGGGATCGTGGCGCGCACCTTGAAGGCGCGCGAGGTCGCATCGACGCGGCTGTCGATGCGCAGGACGCGGCCATTAAATATCCGTCCGGGGAACGCGACCGCGTTGGCGACCACGGTCTGGCCCGGCGCGGTCTGCCCGTAGAGCGTTTCCGGCAGCGCGAATTCGACTTCGACCTCGGAGCGGTCGTCGAGGGTAGTCAGAACGGTGGTGTCATCGACCCGGGCGCCGAGATCGACGTGGTTCAGTCCGACAATACCGGAAAACGGCGCGCGCACGGTGCGGTCGGCCAGCCACCGGCGGGCGCGGTCGACGTCGGCCTGGGCGGCGGCCTCCGCGGCGACGGCCTGACTGAGCGTCGCCTCCGAAACCGTATTGTTGCCTCTGAGGATCTGCGCCCGCGCGACCGTGGAAGCGGCCTCTTTTAATTTTGCTTCCGCCTGCACAAGATCGGCCTGCTGAATATCGTCGTCGAGCTTGACCAGAACGTCGCCCGCCTCGACCTTCTGGCTTGGCTCGAAAGCGATCTGGACCACGCGGCCGCTGGTCAGGGGCACGATCTCAACCGCCTGGCGGGCGCGCGTTGTGCCGACCGCCTCGACTGTGCGTTCGAGAGACCGCAATTCCGCCTTGGCGAGCTCCACCGGCACGCTGCGCCCGCCGGGGGAGCCGCGCCCGTCTTCGATCACCGCCGCGTTGCTGCCGTCGAAAAAATACTGATAGGCGACAAAAGCCCCGCCCGCCGCGCCCGCAAGCAGGATGCACGCGAAGATTTGTTTGGTTAGCGACACCGGGCCTTGTCTCCTATGATCGCCGGCTAGGACGGAAAGCCCAACCAGTCAACCAGCAGAGGTGCATTCGACAAAAAATTACCGACCGGAATCGCAGCCCCGGCACGGCGACTCCGACCCCGGGCATCTCGCTTCCTTGCGTCGGCCCCTTTTTTTACACCAATTCTCGTTAGAAGGGGAAAACAGTTTTTCGTGACCAATTGGGCAGCATCGCGCCAGCTCCAGCAATTATTCGAGTCCGCCCGCTGTCCCGCAAGCTGTGTTAGTCACAATGCCTGAAATTCGAACTCAATCTTGCTATTGAGTGGCCGGTCGAAAGCTTTTGTCGCGTAATTCCTGTGGCTAAAGAAGAAGTTAAACTCCGTTCTGAACCGAGGATTTCGACTGACTGGGGCAGGGAAACTTTGGTGCACCAGTTAATACAATCTTAGTTGGCCCGCGCCTATGTTGGACTTTTGGATCTGCGGCCTTTCTCGGGTCCGCGACCCTTTCCTCTCAGGTCGGCATGAAACGCGATGCGCATCGTATTGGTTGACCCGAGCCGGACCGCACTGAAATATGTCTCGCAGCTTCTCGAAGCGCGCGATCATGAGGTGCGCGCGTTCACCGACGGGCAGGAGGCGCTGGCCTGCACGAAGTCCGATTCCGCCGTTGGCGCCTTGATCACCAGCTCGGAATTGGGCTCGATGTCAGGGGTCGAACTGTGCTGGGAGGCGCGGCTGCTCGCCAACCCGCAGCGTCCGATCTACGTCATCTTGATGTCATCATCCCAGGATCGGCAACTGCTCATCGAGGCGCTCGACTGCGGGGCCGATGATTTCATCGGCAAGCCGCCGGTGGCCGAGGAACTCTATGCGCGGTTGCGCGCGGCAGAGCGCCTGACCGCCATGCAGCGGGAGCTGGTACAACTGGCAACGTCCGATTCCCTGACCGGGACGCTCAACCGCCGCACCTTTTTCGAACAAGGAAATGAAGCCTTGGAGCGCGCCGCAGCCGGCGGCAATCTGTTTGCCGTCATGTTCGACATCGACCGTTTCAAGAGCATCAACGACATTTACGGGCATGACGTCGGCGATCGGGCGATTCGCGCCGTGTCGCAGGCGGCCGAGAGCGAGGGCGCCCCTCTCGGCCGGCTCGGCGGCGATGAATTCGCGTTTCTGATCGAAGGCGGGACGATCTTGGAGGCGGAAGCCATCGCTGAACGGCTACGCGCCAAGGTGGCTGGGCTGCGCTTCCAGACGCCCAAGGGGACGATGAGCCTGAGCTGCAGCATTGGGCTCAGCCAGTGGGAGCCTGGCGACAGCATAGACTGGCTGTTGAAGCGGGCCGATATCGCCCTTTACGCGGCCAAGCATGGCGGCCGTAACCGCGTCGTCACGGCCGATCCAGGTTTTTCGGCAACAGACGATAGCGCGCTGCACAACCTCGCCAGCATTCGCCAGCGATGATACGGCAAGTTTCCTTGCCGGTTCATGGCCGCCTCCGAAACCCCTCCTCTTTGCCAGTGTGACGTGCGATGCCCTCGGCCCGATCTCACATCGGCTTGAGGGTCGGATCGGCTGGAGTTTGCCATCTCCTTGCGCGTTGACATATGTCAATTACGGCATGTCCGGCCTATGCAACTGAATAGCCGACAAACCCGGGGACTTTGAGGGGGTCCATTTCGAAGGGAGGGTAAGGCCATGCGGTCTTGGAAATTGACGGCGGCTGGCGTTTGCGCCGGCCTCGCGATGCTGTTCGCCGGCGGCCAGGCCGCCGCGCAGGTCAAAATCGGTTCGGTGCTCGCGGTCACCGGCCCGGCGTCGTTTCTCGGCGATCCGGAAAAGAAGACGCTGGAAATCTATGTCGACCAGATCAACGCGGCCGGCGGCGTCAACGGCGAGAAGCTCGAGCTCGTCGTCTATGACGACGCCGCCGACGCCAACGCCGCGCGCACCTTTGCCACGCGGCTCGTCGAGCAGGACAAGGTCGTCGCCATCATCGGCGGCAGCACCACCGGCTCGACGCTGGCCATGATCCCGGTGTTCGAGGAGGCGGAAATCCCGTTCATCTCGCTCGCCGGCGCCATCCAGATCATCCAGCCGGTGCGCAAATGGGTGTTCAAGACCCCGCATACCGACACCATGGCCTGCCAGAAGATCTTCACCGACCTGAAGGCGCGCAACCTGACCTCGGTCGCCCTGATCTCGGGGACCGACGGCTTCGGTGCCTCGATGAGCGATCAGTGCAAGAAGGTGGCGCCGGAGGGCGGCATCACCATCGTGCACGAGGAGACCTACGGGCCGCGCGACAGCGACATGACCCCACAGCTCACCAACATCAAGGGCCGCGCCGGCGTGCAGGCGGTGGTCAATCCCGGTTTCGGCCAGGGGCCGGCCATCGTCACCCGCAACTACCGCCAGCTCGACATCTCGCTGCCGCTCTACCAGAGCCACGGCGTCGCCTCCAAGCAGTTCATCGAGCTCGCCGGCGACGCGGCCAACGGCGTCAGGCTGCCGGCGGCGGCGCTGCTCATCGCCGACATACTGCCCGACAGCGACGCCCAGAAGCCGGTGGTGGTCAACTACAAGAACACCTACGAGAAGGAGACCGGACAGGACGTCTCGACCTTCGGCGGCCATGCCTATGACGGGCTGATGATTTTCGTCGAGGCAGCCAAGCGCGCCGGCAGTTTCGACCCGGCCAAGGTCCGCGACGAGATCGAGAAGACCCAGGGCTTCATCGGCACCGCCGGCGTGGTGAACATGTCGCCGACGGACCATCTGGGGCTCGATCTTTCCGCGTTCCGCATGCTCGAAATCAAGGGCGGGGACTGGGCGCTGGCGGAGTGACGGGCGCCGCCCGGCCGATCGAACGGGCCGCCGAGGCGCGGCCCGCTCAAATAGGTGATATGCTGGACTGCGCCGGGTGGGTCGGGGCTATCGGCCCGCCCGGCCGCCGTCCGCAACCGCGCTCATTCCTCGCAGCGGGACGAAACCGACCATGGCGGAAAATCTTCAATTCGCCTTTTCCGGCCTGACCGTGGGCACCGTCTATGCCCTGGTCGCGCTGGGCTTCACCCTGATCTACAACTCCTCCGACGTCATCAACTTCGCCCAGGGCGAGTTTGTCATGCTGGGCGGCATGACGACGGTGTTCCTGGGGCTGGCGGGCGTGCCGCTGCCGCTGGCCGCGCTCGCCGCGATCGTCGTCACGGTGGCGGTCGGGTTTGCGCTGCATAGGCTCGCCATCGAGCCGGCGCGCACCACCAACCCCATCGTCCTCATCATGATCACCATCGGCGCCTCGATTTTTCTGCGCGGCGTCGCGCAAGTGGTGTTCGACAAGCGCTTCCACTCGCTGCCGCCCGCCTTCGGCAGCGACCCCATCCGCATCGGCGGGGCCGCCATCCTGCCGCAGAGCTTGGCGGTGCTTGCCAGCGCCGTCGTCATGGTCGTGCTGCTTTGGCTGTTCATCGACCGCACGCTGTTCGGCAAGGCCCTGATCGCCACCTCGGCGAACCGGCTGGCGGCGCGGCTTGCCGGCATCGACACGCGCAAGATCGTCGGCTTTTCCTTCGCCCTGTCGGCGGCGATCGGGGCGGTGGCCGGGATCCTGATCACGCCGATCACGCTGACCAGTTTCGATGTCGGGACGCTGCTGGCGCTGAAAGGCTTTGCCGCGGCCATGCTCGGCGGCATCGGCAGCGCCGCCGGCGCGGTGGTGGGCGGCATCGTGCTCGGGCTGCTGGAGGCGTTTTCCGCCGGTTACATCTCCTCCCAATACAAGGACGCCGTGGCCTTTCTGGTCATCCTCGCGGTGCTGTTCGCCATGCCGCAGGGGCTGTTCGGCAGGGCAAGGGTCGAGCGGGTCTAGACTTGCGGATGTCCGGCCACCCCGCCAGCCTCGCGGTCACGCCATGAGCGCCGCGCTCGCGACCCGCGAGCGTCTCGCCTCGCTGTGGCGGCACCCGCTGGTATCGACCGTCGCGCTGACGGCGATCGTCGTGGCGACGCCGCTGTTCCTGACCTCCGCCTACCATTACCGCATCGCGGTGCTGGTGCTGATCTTCGCGCTGGCCTGCGTCGGGCTCAATCTGCTGATGGGCTACGCCGGGCAGATCAGCCTCGGCCACGCCGGCTTCATGGGCGTCGGCGCCTACGCGGTCGCCATCGGGCCGACCCATCTGGGGCTGCCGTCATGGCTGTCGCTGATCGCCGGCGCGGTGCTGTCGGGGCTCATCGCCTTCATTGTCGGGCGGCCGATCCTGCGCTTGAAGCGACATTATCTCGCGGTCGCCACCCTCGGCTTCGGACTGCTGATCGCCATCGTTCTGACCAACGAATCCGAATTCACCGGCGGCCCGGACGGGATGTCGGTGCCGCGCATGGTCCTGTTCGGCTGGACGCTGCGCGGAACCGTCGTCTGGTACTGGGTGACCGGCATCAGCTTCCTCATCGGCGCCAGGCTCGCCCTCAACCTGGTCGAAAGCCCGACCGGACGCGCGCTCAGGGCGATCCACGACGGCGAGGTGGCCGCCCGGGTGCTCGGCGTCGACGTGGCGCGAAAGAAGCTCGCAGCCTTCGTCGTCGCCGCGGTCTATGCCTCGGTGGCGGGGTCCTATTTCGCGCTGTTCAACGGCCATATCACGCCGGACGTCGCCGGCTTCCTGCGCTCCATCGAGCTCGTTGCCATGGTCGTTCTGGGCGGCATGGGTTCGATCGTCGGCTCGCTGGTCGGCGCCACGGTCCTCGTCGTGCTGCCGCAGACGCTGACCTTCCTGCACGAATACGAGCACATGGTGCTGGGGCTCATCATCATCGGCATCATGATCTTCCTGCGCGAAGGCATCGTGCCGACCCTTGCGGCGGCCGTCGGCGGGAGGCGGTTATGATCTTGCTCTCCACCGATCAGATTTCGATCTCGTTTGGCGCCGTGCACGCCGTCGATATGCTGAGCCTCGAGGTCGAGGAGGGCCTGGTGTTTTCGATCATCGGGCCGAACGGCGCCGGCAAGACCACGTTGTTCAACATCATCTCCGGCCTCTACCAGCCGGACGAGGGACGCATTCTGTTCGCCGGCGAGGACGTGACCGGGCTGGCACCGGAGCACCTTGCCCGCCGCGGGCTGTCGCGGACGTTTCAGAACCTGCAGATCTTCTTCCGCATGACGGCGCTGGAGAACGTCATGGTCGGGCGCCATCGCCACGAGGCGTCGGGCTTGCTCGCCGACCTTCTGCATTTGCCGGCGGTCTTGCGGCAGAACCGCCGCACGCGCGACGAGGCGCGGGCCGCGCTGCAGCGGGTCGGGCTTGCGGCGATGGCCGATCACCCCGCGGGCGGCATGTCCTATGGCGGCCTCAAGCGTCTGGAGATCGCCCGCGCGCTCGCCAGCGAGCCCAAGGTGCTGCTGCTCGACGAGCCGGCCGCAGGCTGCAACGCGGTCGAGACGGAGGAGATCAAGGCGATCATCCGCTCGATCGCCGATGACGGCATTACCGTGGTTCTGGTGGAGCACGACATGCGGCTCGTCATGAACGTGTCCGACCGCATTCATGTGCTGGCCGACGGCCACACGCTGGCCGAGGGCAGTGCGGCGGAAGTGCGCGCCAACCCGGCGGTGATCGAGGCCTATCTGGGCACCCAGGGCGCGCGGGAGGCGGCCGGTGCTGTCGGTTGAGGACCTGAAAAGCGGCTATGGGCGGATCGAGGCGCTGCACGGCGTGTCGATCGAGGTCAAGGAAGGCGAGATCGTCTGCCTGATCGGCGCCAACGGCGCCGGCAAGACGACGCTGTTGCGCGCCATCTCCGGCGTCCAGCCGGTCTCCGCCGGCCGCATCGTCTTCAAGGGCGAGGCCATCGAGCGGATCGCCGCCCACAAGCGCGTGGCGCTGGGCATCGCGCAGGTGCCGGAGGGCCGGCAATTGTTCCTGCCGATCTCGGTCGAGGACAATCTGAAGCTCGGCGCCTGGACCCGCCGAGGCGTCAAGTTCGAAGCGGAGATCGCGCCGATCTACGAGCTGTTCCCGATGCTCTTCCAGCTTCGCCGCGTCGCCGCAGGGGTGCTGTCGGGGGGCCAGCAGCAGATGCTGGCCATCGGCCGCGCGCTGATGGCGCATCCGCAGCTCCTGCTCCTCGACGAGCCGTCCATGGGGCTCGCGCCGATGCTGGTCGAGCAGATTCTCGGCACCGTGCGGGGCCTGAAGCAAAGCGGCCTCACCGTGCTTCTGGTCGAGCAGAACGCGGGCGCTGCGCTCGCCATCGCCGATCGCGGCTATGTCGTGGAGACCGGCCGCATCGTGGCCAGCGGCAGCGCCGTGGAGCTTCTCGCCGACAGCCGGGTGCAGGCCGCCTATCTCGGGGTGTAGCAGCGTGCGGGGCGGGTTTGACGAGGATCAAGGCGGCAAGGGCGCTCCGACCGCAAACCGTTTCTTTCCTGCACGGCCCAATCATGCTCTAGGAGAAACCGACATGAAGGAAAGCCTCCGTCCGGGCGCCTCGCGCGTCAACCGCATCAATGTCGACCGCGACCGCACCATCGGCTTCATGGGCGAGGAGGGCCGGGTCTACGCGACTCCCTCCCTGGTGCGGGACATCGAGCATACCTGCCGCGACCTCATCATGGAGCACGCCGACGCCAACGAGGATTCGGTCGGCATCGAGGTTTCGGTGCGCCACCTCGCCGCGACGCCGCTCGGCATGGATGTCGAGATCACCGCGACGGTGGCCGCCGTCGACGGCCGCAAGGTCACCTTCGATATCTCCGCCAAGGACAATATCGAGCCGATCTGCAGCGGAACCCACAGCCGTTTCGTCGTCGACGTGGCCAAGACCCTGGAACGGCTGAAGGCGAAGACAGCCAAACACGCCGCCGGATCGTGACGCGGCGGGCATTTGACCTATCTCAAAGTCCGTTCGGGCACGATCTGAGCACAATTGCCGGGCTGCGCAGAATCGCGCACCCCGTTGGGGGAGAGGGAACGTATGCGTTCAACTGAGAAAGCCGCCGGCGCGCCGCCGCGCGCGGCCGCCGATGTTCGCCCGTTGACCGGCAACGAGGCGATCGCGCGGGGCGCCTGGGAGGCCGGCGTGAGCGTGGCCGCCGCCTATCCCGGCACGCCGAGCACGGAAATCCTCGAATCGCTGGCGACCTATCCGGCCGAAGACCTGCACGCGCAATGGTCGACCAACGAGAAGGTCGCGCTCGACGTGGCGATGGGCGCCTCCTTCGCCGGGAAGCGGGCGCTGGCCGCCATGAAGCATGTCGGCCTCAACGTGGCGGCCGACGCCTTCATGTCGCAGACCTATATCGGCGTGAATGGCGGGCTGGTGCTCGCCGTGTGCGACGATCCCGGCATCCACTCTTCGCAGAACGAGCAGGACACGCGGATCTACGGCGCGCTGGCGAGCGTGCCGGTGCTGGAGCCGAGCGATTCCCAGGAGGCGCTCGACCTCACGCGGCTCGCTTTCGAGATATCCGAAGAGTTCGATACGCCGGTCATCGTCCGTGGCACGACGCGGCTGTCGCATACCCGCAGCGCGGTCGCCGTCGGCGAGCGCCGCGAACCGAAGCCGCGCGGTTTCAACGAACAGCCTTCCAAGAACGTCATGATCCCAGCCTATGCCCGGCCGCGCCATCTTGCCGTGATCGAACGCGAGGCGCGGCTGAAGGACTATTTCAGCGAATCCCCCCTCAATCGCTGGGAGCCGGGCGACGCGAGCTTCGGCGTCGTCACGGCGGGCACCTGCTACGCCTATGTGCGCGAGGTGCTGCCCAACGCCAGCGTGTTGAAGCTCGGCGCCTCCTGGCCGCTGCCGGAGAAGCTGCTCAGCCGCTATTGCGAGTCGGTGGGCCGCATCTTCGTGGTCGAAGAGCTCGAGCCGGTGATCGAGAAGGAAATCCGGGCGCTCGGCTTCGAGGTCGAGGGCAAGCGGTTCTTCCCGCGCGCCGGCGAACTGTCCCCGGAACTCGTCCGCGCCGGCCTCGAGGAGGCTGGCATTCTGCAGCCGCGCCCGCTTGAGAAAGGTTGGGTGCCGGAACCGCTGGTGCGGCCGCCGGTGCTCTGCGCCGGCTGCCCGCACATTTCGGCCTTCATGGCCGTGCGCGCCTCGGGCGCCCGGGTTGCCGGCGACATCGGCTGCTATACGCTGGCCTGCCTCGATCCGCTGCGCGGCATCGACACCACCGTGTCGATGGGCTCTTCCATCGGCAACGCCGTCGGCATGGCCAAGGCCGGCGAGGCCAAGCCGGTCGTCGCCACCATCGGCGATTCGACCTTCCTGCACGCCGGCATTCCGGGCCTGATCGATGCCGTCTACAACCAGGCCGATATCGCGGTGCTGCTGCTCGACAACCACGTCACCGCGATGACCGGCGGCCAGGACCATCCCGGCACCGGCAAGACGCTGCGCGGCGAGGAAGCCCCCAGGGTCGACTATGAGGCGCTGGTGCGCGCGATCGGCGTCAAATGGGTGCGCACCGTCGATTCCTACGATCTCGCCGAGATGTATCAGGCGCTACGCGAGGCGATCGACCATCGCGGCGTTGCGGTTCTGATCGCCGACCGCCCCTGCGTGCTCGACCCGGTGAAGATCAAGGGGCCGGCGTTTACGGTCGTCGACGCGGAATGCAATGCCTGCCAGTCCTGCATGAATCTCGGCTGCCCGGCGCTGACCTGGAGCGAGACGACCTTCGAGGGCCGTCACAAGGTGCGGATCGACGAGGAACTGTGCATCGGCTGCACGCTGTGCGCCCAGGTGTGCACCATCGACTGCATCAAGCCGGCCGCTGCGGTGACGCAATGAGCGGCTCCCCGCCCTCCGCCAGCTACGCCGCGCCGGCGCCGGCGACGCCGCTCATGGCCGCCGACCCGTCGCGCGAGCTCTTCAACGTCCTCATCGTCGGCGTCGGCGGCCAGGGCGTCATCATGGTCTCCAAGGTGCTTGCGCTTTTGGCGCAGGCGCAGGGCTTCGAGGTCAAGCAGAACGAGGTGCACGGCATGGCCAAGCGCGGCGGCAGCGTGTTCAGCCACGTGCGCTTTGGCCGCAGGGTCGCCTCGCCGACCATCCCGAAGGGCGACGTCGACATTCTGGTGGCGCTGGAATGGGCCGAGGGGCTGCGCTGGCTGCCTTACCTCAAGCCCGATACCGGCATCTTCATCTGCGACACCAAGCGCATCGTGCCGCCCTTCGCCTGTCTCAACCGGCGCCCCGGCGCGCGCATGCGCTATTCGCGCGAGACGCCGGCCGACGTCATCGCCCATGTGTCCGAGGGCTACGCCATGGACGCCACCGAAATGGCAGAAGAGCTGGGCAATGCGCGCGCGGCGAACGTCGTGCTGCTCGGCGCCCTGTCGACCGCGCTCGACTTCCCGGCCGCCGACTGGGAGGAGACGGTCGCCAGGTTCGTGCCCGAGAAGACGGTCAGCGTCAATCTCGATGCCTTCCGGCGCGGACGCGCCTGGATCGAAGAGGCGCGGGACACGAAACCGGCGGCGGAAACGCCAGCGATGGACGCGCCTGCGCCCGCGGACGCGGGCTACCGCGTGCGTCTCGACATTACAGCCGCCTGGTGCAAGAGCTGCGATATCTGCGTCAAGCTGTGCCCGGAGCGCTGCCTGCGCCTCAACGCCGACCGGATCGCCGAGCTTGCCGAGCCGGAAAAGTGCACCGGCTGCCGGCTGTGCGAATGGCTGTGTCCGGATTTCGCCATCCGGGTGCATCTCGACCCGGCGGTGGAGGGCGCCGCGCCATGAACGTCGTCGGAGCCGCGCCCAAGGGCGCATCCCAGGTCAAGCTCCTGTCGGGCAACCACGCCTGCGCGCTCGGCGCAATCGCGGCGGGCTGCCGGTTCTTTGCCGGCTATCCGATCACACCGTCTTCCGAGATCGCCGAACGGCTGGCGCGCGAGCTGCCCAGGGTCGACGGCGTCTTCGTGCAGATGGAGGACGAGATCGCCTCGATGGCGGCGGTGATCGGCGCCTCGATGGGCGGCGTCAAGGCGATGACCGCGACCAGTGGCCCGGGATTTTCGCTCAAGCAGGAAAATCTCGGCTATGCGGCGGGCGCCGAGATCCCCTGCGTGATCGTCAACGTCATGCGCGGCGGCCCCTCGACCGGCATGCCGACGCGCCCCTCGCAGGCCGATCTGATGCAGGCCCGCTGGGGCAGCCACGGCGATTATCCGATCATCGCGCTGGCGCCCGCCTCGGTGCATGAGATCTACGAGGAGACGCTGCGCGCCTTCGACCTTGCCGAGCTGTGCCGCTCGCCGGTGGTGCTGCTCTACGACCAAGTGATCGCCCAGCTTTCCGAAACCGTCGCGCTCGACGCCGCGGACGCACGGGCGCCGGTGGAGCGCAAATGGGCGAGCGGTCCGCGCGAGGCCTACAAGCCCTATGCGGCGGGCGGCGACGCCATCCCGGCGATGGCGCGGCCGGGCGACGGCTATCGCTCCCACATGACCGGCCTGACCCATGGCGAGGACGGTTTCCCCACGCAGAACCCGGAAGCCGTCACGCGCAACCTCGGGCGGCTCTTCTCCAAGCTCGAACGCCACCGCGAGGCGATCGATTCATGGCAGGCGCTGCATTGCGAGAGCGCCGAAATCGTCATCGTCGCCATCGGGATTGCCGCCCGAGCGGCGAAACGCGCCATCGAGCTGTGCCGCGCCAAGGGCGCGAGCGTCGGCCTGTTCCGCCCGATCACGCTGTGGCCGTTCCCGGCGGACGCGCTTCGCAACGCCGCCGCCGACGCGCGGGCCGTGCTGGTTCCCGAATTGAACGCCGGCCAGCTTCGCCTCGAGGTCGAGCGGGTGCTCAAGGACAAGCCGGTTGCGGGGCTCAACCTCTTCAGCGGCGAGGCGATTATGCCGGCGGACATCGCCGCGCGCGCGGTTGAGCTTGCGAAGGAGGCGTGATGTTCATCGATACGGCAGCCGACTTCGACGTCACCGACTATCTCCGCAAGGAGATGATGCCGCACTTCCTGTGTCCGGGCTGCGGCCACGGCATGGCCTTGCGCGGGCTTCTGTGGGCGATCCACGACCTCAAGATCGACAAGGACAGGCTCGCCGTCGTCTCCGGCATCGGCTGCGCGGGACGGCTTTCCGCCTATATCGACGCCAACACCTTCCATGTCACTCACGGCCGCCCGCTCGCCTACGCGACCGGCCTCAAGCTGGCGCGGCCCGACCTCGAGGTGGCGGTGATCACCGGCGACGGCGATTGCCTCGCCATCGGCGGCAATCATCTGATCCACGCCTGCCGGCGCAATCTGAAGATCACCTGCCTGATGCTCAACAACGAGGTTTACGGCATGACCGGCGGCCAGGTGTCGCCGACGACCTCCGAGACGCGGCTGACCACGACGACGCCCAGCGGCAACGCGGAGCCGCACTTTGACGCCTGCGCGCTCGCCACGGCGGCGGGCGCAGGCTTCGTCGGCCGCGAGATGACGCGGCATGTGCCGAAGCTGAAGGAGCTGATCAAGGCGGGCTTCGAGCATGAAGGCTTCGCCTTCATCGAGATCCTGTCCGATTGCACGGAAATCTTCGGGCGCAAGAACGAGATGGGCTCCTCGCCGGAGATGATGATGCGGCAGAAGAGCGAACTGAGGCCCAGCGCCTACCGCGACACGGTGGACACGCCGTTCCGCGCCAACGACCTGCCGACCGGCATCCTGGTGCGGAACGACCGCCCCGAATATGGCGCGGCCTACCGGCGCGCCACGGCGGCGGCGAAGTGCGGGGCGCGGTGATGCGCCGGGCGCCAACCGAAATCCGCATCGGCGGCACCGGCGGCCAGGGCCTCATCCTGTGCGCCAAGATGCTCGCCGACGCCCTTGCCGCCGACGGCAAGCGGGTCGCCCAGTCGCAGACCTACGAGCCGACCTCGCGCGGCGGCTTCTGCAGCGCGGACCTCGTGGTCTCCGACGGCGAGGTCGATTTTCCGCTCGCCACCGCCATAGACCATCTGGTGCTGCTCGACTGGTTGGCGGTCGAGCCCTCCTGGCCGCTCGTCATGGACGGCGCGCTGGTCGTTGCCGACACCAGGCTCTGCCCGGAGCTGCCGGCGGGCGACTATCGCTGCCACCATCTGCCGCTCAGCCGCACTGCGCTGGAGCTGGGAAGCGAGCGGGTGACAAACATGGTGGCGCTCGGCGCCCTGATCGCATTGAGCCGCATCTGCGCCCGCAAACGGATCGAGCAGGCGGTGCGCGCGGCGACGCCGCGCGGCTTCCTCGATCTCAACCTGGATGCGGTTGCGGCGGGCTTCTCGATCGCCGCCAAGCCCGTCCCCGCGGCCGTGTCATAGCCGCAACGGCACTTGGCGCGCCCCGCTCCGCAGCTAGAATAGTCCCGACAGAGGGGAGGAAGGACCATGAGCGCTCACACGGCAGTCCAGGATCAGCAGGTTTTCATGTTCGAGCCGGAAGTGGAAACCATGCCGCGCGACCGGCTCGCCGCGCTCCAGCTCGATCGCCTCAAGAAAACGCTTGCCCACGCCTATGGCAAAGTGCCTGCCTATAAGCGGAAGTTCGATGCCGCAGGCATTGCGCCGGGCGATCTGAAGACGCTCGCCGACCTGGCGCGTTTCCCCTTCACGGTGAAGGACGATCTGCGCGACAACTATCCGTTCGGGTTTTTCGCGGTGCCGCGCGAACAGGTGCTGCGCCTGCACGCCTCCTCGGGAACCACCGGCAAGCCGACCGTGGTCGGCTATACCAGGAGCGATCTCGACATGTGGGCGGATCTGATGGCCCGCTCGCTCGCCAGCGTCGGGGCAAGACCCGGCGACATCGTCCACAACGCCTATGGCTACGGTCTGTTCACCGGCGGCCTCGGCGCCCATTACGGCGCCGAACGGCTCGGCTGCACCGTGGTTCCGGTCTCCGGCGGCGCCACCGAGCGCCAGATCACGCTGATGACGGATTTTGAAGCCGACATTCTGTGCGCCACGCCCTCCTACGCTCTCAACATAGCCGAGGTCGCCGCCGGGATGGGCGTCGATATCCGCGCGCTGCCGCTGCGCGCCGGCGCGTTCGGCGCCGAGCCGTGGAGCGAGGAGATGCGGCGCGATCTTGAGGCGTTGCTCGGCATCAAGGCCGTCGACATCTATGGGCTGTCCGAGATTCTGGGGCCCGGCGTCGCCTGCGAATGCCACGTGGCTCAAGACGGGCTGCACGGCTGGGAGGATCATTTCCTGTTCGAAATCGTCGATCCGGAGACGATGCAGCCGCTGCCGATGGGCGCCAGCGGCGAGTTGGTCATCACCACGCTGACCAAGGAAGCGCTGCCGATGATCCGCTACCGGACGCGCGACATCACGCAACTCACCGACGAACCCTGCGCCTGCGGGCGCACCCACACGCGCATCATGCGCGTGACCGGGCGCACCGACGACATGCTGATCATCCGCGGCGTCAACGTCTTTCCGAGCCAGATCGAGCGGCTGATCCTGAGGGACGAACGCTTCGCGCCGCACTATCAGCTCGAGCGTTACCGCGACCGCAACATGGACGCTTTGCGCGTCCATGTCGAAGTGGCTCCGTCCTTCGCCAGCGCCGACGCGGCGGCCAGGGACGCCGCCTCGAAGGCCCTGATCTCGTCGATCAAGGACAATATCGGCATGACGGTCGCCGTCACGATCCATGACGCAGGCGGCGTTGCGCGCTCTCAGGGCAAGGCGCAACGGGTCGTCGACAATCGGCAGAAATAGGCGGTGGCCGGCAATGCGGAACTCCTAGGCATGGACGCACCCGTCGCGGCGGAAAGCCTCATCGGCGCATTGAGACGGCAGGCGAAGCTGCGCGCCAACTCCGCCATCATCACGCTGTTCGGCGACGCCATCCTGCCGCGCGGCGGCAATATCTGGCTCGGCAGCCTGATCGCCCTTGCCGCCTCCTTAGGCGTTGCCGAGCGGCGCGTGCGCACCGGCGTCTACCGGCTGTCGCGACAAGGCTGGCTTACCTCGCGCGGCCGGGGCCGGCGCGCCTATTACACGCTGACCCCTTCGGCGCTTGAGAATTTCCACGAGGCGCTGCAGCGCATCCATTCCGTCGAGAAGGTCACCTGGGACGGCGAATGGCAGCTCGTCCAGCTCCCCGCCGACCTTGCCGCGGCAAGACGCTCGAACCTGAGGCGCGAACTCGGCTGGCTCGGCTTCGGCCAGATCGGCGCCGGCCTGTTCGCCCATCCAAGCGAAGACATGGCGGCCCTGTCTCGCGTCCTCGCCCGCCACGGCCTGAGCGCGCGGAGCCTCGTGTTCCGCGCCCGGCTTGCCGACTTCGTTTCCAGCGAGCATATCCGCAAGGTGGTCGCCACGGCCTGGAAGCTCGATGCCCTCAACCAGGACTATGGCCGGTTCCTGAAGAGCTTCACCCCGGTGGCCAACGCGCTGGAAGCCGGGCTTGAACTCAGCGATGAACACGCCTTCATCCTGCGCATCCTGCTGATGCACGAGTACCGCCGTCTATTGCTCAAGGATCCGGTGCTTCCCGAGCCGCTGATGCCGGCCGACTGGCTGGGCGGCGCGGCGCGTGAGCTGACCGTCGCCATCTATTGCCGGGTCGCCGCCGCCGCCGATCGCCACCTCGTCGCCCACCTGGAGACCTATTCGGGAAATATCCCACCGCTCGACGCCGCCTATTGGCAGCGCTTCGGCGGACTTGCGCCTTGATCGCCCGAATGCCCATGAAAATCTGGAGCGGGCGATGGGATTCGAACCCACGACCCCAACCTTGGCAAGGTTGTGCTCTACCCCTGAGCTACGCCCGCTTTTCAGAAAAGCGCGGCTCGCGCGCCGGCCCGACTTATCGCGCAACGCGCCCGGCATTGCAACCAAAACCGAGACTGCCGTGCGGCGTCTTCGGCCTTGTCCGCACGGCGGCGATCGGTTAGGCCATGCCGCAATTCCGATCCGGGACACGCAGCAAATGCCGGCCACCAAGGAAGATCTGTTCGCGCGGCTTGCCGACCTCGGCATAAAGACGGTGACCGCGGAGCATCCGCCGCTGTTCACCGTCGAGCAGTCGCAGGCGCTGCGCGGCCGCATTGCCGGCGCGCACACCAAGAACCTGCTTCTCAGGGACAAGAAGAAAGAGCGCATCATTCTCATCGTCGCGCAGGAGGAGGCGGCCATCGACCTGAAGCGGTTCCACACCATCATCGGCTGCGGCCGGCTGAGCTTTGCCAGCCCCGAGCTGCTGGTCGAGACGCTGGGCGTGCCGCCGGGGTCGGTGACGCCGTTCGCGCTGATCAACGATGCCGAGCACCGCGTCGAACTGATCATCGACGAGGCGCTGCTCAGCCACGACACTCTCAACTTCCACCCGCTCACCAACGAGGCGACGACGACGATCGCGCGCGACGATTTCCTGCGCTTTCTTAATGCCTGCGGCCACCCCCCGCGGGTCATGGCGCTGTCGCCGCCGGCAGGCGACGGTTGAGCCCGGTACGGCTTTGATTCTATGGTCGCATTCACCATCTTTATGGGGTTGAGTTGTCCGGCCGCTCTTGGCCGGCGCGATGAGGAACGAAACCAATGAGCGATCTGATGTTCCCGGGTGCCGGCGACGGCGGGGGGGCGGAGGGCCCGGCCGGCGAGGCCGAGGGCCTGATCAAGGAGACGTCGACCCGCAGTTTCGTGGCGGACGTGATCGAGGAATCGCGGCGCCAGCCGGTGCTGGTCGACTTCTGGGCGCCGTGGTGCGGCCCCTGCAAGCAATTGACGCCGGTGCTCGAAAAGGTGGTGCGCGAGGCCGGCGGCTCGGTCAAGCTCGTCAAGCTCAATGTCGACGACCACCCAGGCATCGCCGGACAGATGGGCATCCAGTCGATCCCCGCCGTATTCGCCTTCCACGATGGCCGGCCGGTCGACGGCTTCATGGGCGCGGTGCCGGAAAGCCAGGTCAAGGCGTTTATCGAGCGGCTCGGCGGCAAACCCGGCGGCGGCGAGCGGGAGGCCGCTCTTGCCGCGGCGCGAACGGCGTTCAATAGCGGCGACCTGACGGCGGCGGCGCGCGGATTTGCCGAAATTCTGCAGAGCGATTCGCAAAACGCCGACGCCATCGGCGGCCTTGCCCAATGCTATCTGCAGATGGGCGATCTCGACCATGCCCGCACCACCTTGGCGCTGGCCGGCCCGGAGCTCGCCGAAAAGCCGCCGGTCGCAAGCGCCCGCGCCGCCCTCAAGCTTGCCGAACAGGCCAGCGAGGCCGGCGACATCACCAGCCTGCGCGCCGCGGTCGAGGCCGATCCGAACAATCATCAGGCCCGCTTCGATTTCGCCATCGCGCTGAACGCCGCCGGCGACAAGGAGGGCGCGGTCGAGGCGCTGCTGGAAATCATCCGCCGCAAGCGCGACTGGAACGACGATGCGGCGCGCAAGCAATTGCTGCAGTTCTTCGATGCCTGGGGGCCGATGGACATGGCCACCCAGACCGGCCGGCGCAGGCTTTCCTCGCTGCTGTTCTCGTGACCGACGCAACCCATGCGCCTCGCCGACCGCTATAAGACGCCCAAGGATGTGCCGGAACAGATCCCGGTTTTTCCCCTGGTCCGGGTCCTGCTCCTGCCGCGCGCGCAACTGCCGCTCAACATCTTCGAGCCCCGCTATCTCGCCATGATCGATGCGGTGCTTGCCGGCGATCGCATCATCGGCATGGTGCAGCCGGCCAAGGGCGACGAAGAAATGGACGTGCCGGCGCTGGCGCCGATCGGCACCGCCGGGCGCATCACCTCCCTTTCCGAGACGCAGGACGGCCGTTATCTGATCACGCTAACCGGCATTTGCCGCTTCAGGATCGAGGCGGAGACGACCAGCGGCACGCCCTACCGCACATGCCGGATCGCCTGCGCGCCCTTCGTCCACGATCTGGAGCCGAACCGCGGCGAGGGCGGCGTCGACCGCGAGCGCCTGTTGGAGCTCCTGCGCGCCTATCTCGACTCCCGCGAGCTCGAGGTCGACTGGCAGGAGGTGCATGGCTCGTCCACCGAATCCCTGGTCAATGCTCTGTCGATCCTGAGCCCTTATGGACCCGACGAGAAACAGGCGCTGTTGGAGGCGCCCGATCTGCGCACCCGCGCCGAGATCCTGATCGCGCTCACCGAAATGGCGCTGGGCGGCGGCGAATCCGGCAACGTGCTGCAATAGACGAGGAGGACAGGCATCATGGCCAAGGCGTCTGCCAAATCCCGGCGGCAAGGCGGCCCAAGCAGCGTCGATCCGAAACTGCTCGAGCTTCTTGTCTGCCCGCTGACCAAGACGACGCTCATCTATGACGCAGAAGCCCAGGAGCTGATCAGCCGCGCCGCCAAGCTCGCTTATCCGATCCGCGACGGCATCCCGATCATGCTGCCGGAGGAGGCGCGCAAGCTCGACGACTGACAGCGGCGCTGGATTTCTTAAGTCCCTGTCGTGAACCCGCTTGCGCGGCTCCACTCCTGGCCCGGTTTTCTTAAGTCCCGGTCGCGCCCTGCGGGCGCTCCCCGCCTCTTGTTGTCATCCCGGCCGCAGCGAAGCGCAGAGCCGGGATACAGTAGCCCCTGTGTCAATGTAGGCTCCGAGGCTACTGGGTCACCCGGTCAAGCCGGGTGACGGCGAATGAGGGCTGTCCGCGGCCCCTGCCACACCACCACACCGTCAAAGAGCAAACGAAAGCCGCCCCTGAACCAAGGCCGAGCTTCGCCGTTGCCGCGATCTGGATCGATCCGGGGTTTGCTTTCTTTCCTCCGGCCCCGGACAGAGCGGGGCCTCGCGCGAGCGCCGCAGCGCCGCGATAGAGCGAGTACTCACGAGTACTCAATGGGGCGACG
>JAUYJB010000146.1 GCA_030688605.1 Hyphomicrobiales bacterium | reverse complement strand
TGCATCGGCCAACAGCCGCAACACCGCCACGGCGCAAAAGAACCCGGCCTTCGGTGGGCCAAATCGGCCCACCGGGTTCGTTGCGGCGCTCGCCCGATATCCCGTATCGCGCGTCGCGCCGCGCCTGCCCGGATGAACCGACTTGGCCCATCGAATCGATTCCCTATAACCATGAACCGCTCTAGCCAAACCGAGAGCCCTTCCGAGCCGGGTCGGCGCACGCTTCCTCGCCGCTGCCCCGCCAGGGGAGGAGGATCGAGAAACAGCGCGTGCGGGGCGCGGGACAGCGGCACATGCGGCTCGCGCACGTAAAGCGCCACGTCGCGTTGGCCGGCCCGCTCGTCCCGCGGTACTCCCGCCAGATGGTCGGGGTCGGAAAAGGTCGGGCCGAACATCAGCCGCCCCCAGCCGCGATCCACGACGACGTCGTGGGACGGATCGGCCTCGCGCGCTGTCGGGCAGTTCGCCCCAGTGCTTGAGAGAGGCCATCTCGGTGAAATCGTCGGGCTCCAGCGCCGAACGTTTACGGACCATCGTTACCTCCATGGCGCCGCGTCGCCGCTGGTTTGGAGGTCTGTCCGGCCAAGCGCGGAAACCGGGACATGACGCAGCCGGCACGACCTGCCGAGACATTTGGCGTTTCGCCGCGTGATGCCCTATTATTCGGGTGGCAACAGCTTCGTGAGCCGTCCTTGGGGGGCGGGAATATCGAGACCTTGACGTCCAAGGGGAGGTCTAAATGGAAGGAACGAGAACGTGGATCGTCGCCCTGATCGCTTTGATCGTGGGGGCGGTCATCGGCTACGTTTACATGCAAAGTCAGACAGGCGATCTTACTCAGCAAGTGACTACGCTGCAAAGCCAGCTTGCCGAGGCCAACGACAAGGCGCAAAGCGCCGCTTCGGAGGTCGAGGCGCTGAAGGCGGACGTCGATGCAAAGACCAAGCTTGTCGAGCAGCAGCAGGCCAGGATCACCGAACTCGAAGCGACATCGCAGCAACCAGCGGCGCCGGCGGCTCAATAGCATCTTGTGATCCGGTAAGTTTCGATCTAGAGCGGTTCATGGTTCCCTATAACCATGAACCGCTCTAGCGCGACCCGGCGCCGCGCGTACGGGATGCGGCGGAGCCCTCCATGGCGCTTCGCCGGGCTCCCTTGCCGCGCATGGCCGCGTCCCCATCATCTCTCATCTCGTTGCCCGCCAAGGCGGGCAATCCGGCAACTCCTGTGTCGGTGATTTGGCTCGGAGGTTGCTGGGTCCCGGATCGGCGCCCGGCGCCGATCCGGCCAAGCCCTTGCCCCGGTTGTACCGGCATGAACGGCGGCGGACCTTCGAGCGCCCTCTCATTCATCGCCCGCGCGGCGAAAACCGGTCATGCGAAAGTCATAGTCGCAGGTTGGAATTGGTGTAAATTATCTGCCGGTCGAGGGGAAGATGACCATCAAGATCAGACTTCTGCTCCTCATTCTGGTGGCCGCCCTGCCGGTTTTCCTGCTCTATGCGTGGAGCGAGTTCGAAGGCCGTGACCAACGCCGGGCGGCGGCGGAGGATCAGTTGCTTCGGTCAACGCGGCTTCTGGCGGCGCAGCAGGTTCAATTCTTCCAGCGCGCCGAAAGCGTGCTTAGTGCCGTACTGACGGCGGTCAGCGACAATTGGCAGGATACCGAGCTTTGCAACGCCTATCTGATCCGGCTCGCGGGCCGTAATCCGGCTTTTACGGGCCTGGGCGTCGCCACCCCGGACGGCACCATCGTTTGCAGCTCGATTCCCGGGCGGATGCTGGGACTGAACCTGTCGGAGCGGGATTATTTCCGCGACCTGCTCGAGACGCACGACTTCAGCATCGGCGACGTTCAGATCGGCATGTCGTCGCAGCGGGCCATTGTCGGCGTGGCGCTGCCGCTCCTCGGAGAGGACGGCGCCGTCAAGATCGTCGGCGTACTGGGGCTCGATCTTACCGACCTATCAAAGACCATTTCCGCCGCCGGGCTGCCACCGAATGGGGTCGCGGCGGTGTTCAACGGCAAGGGAACCATCCTCGCCCGCTCGCCGGAGCCGGAACGCTGGGTCGGCAAGACGGAAACCCCGCAGCATGTCTGGATCGCCAGCGTGGGCGGTGGCGTCACCGAGGCGACAGGGTTGGATGGGCTGCCGCGGCTGTGGGCGATTTCGCCCCTGCTGCCGCAAAAGGGCGTTTATGCCGCGCTCGGCGTGCCCGCCCCCACCCTGCTTGCGGAAGCCGATCAAATCTTCTGGCAGGGAATCGGGCTGCTCGTCGTCGTGTTCGCCGGGGCGGCGATCGCCGCCAGCGTGATCGGCGAACGCGCCATCCGCCGTCCGCTTGAAAGTCTGGAGGCGGCCGTCGCACGGCTGAGCGGCGGGGACCTTTCCGCCCGCAGCGCAGGCGTGGGATCGGCCCCGGAGCTGGTCCAACTCGGGCAGAGCTTCAACGAGATGGCGCAGAGCTTGCAGGAGCGCGGCAAGGAGCTTGAGCAAAAAAACGCCGAACTGGGCCAGTTGGCCTCGGATCGCGAACTGCTGGTGCGGGAAATGAATCACCGGATCAAGAACTCCCTGCAACTGGTGTCGGCGCTGATCGGGCTGCAGAGCGCGGCGATCCGCGACCCGGAGGCGAAATCCCATCTTGGGGAAGCGCGCGCCCGCGTCATGGCGGTCGCCAAGGTGCATGACCAGCTTTATCAGAACAAGGAGTTCGAACGGGTCGATGCCGGCCGGTATCTCATGGAGCTGTGCAAGGAACTCGGCGAGTCGGCGGCGCTGAAAAGCAGGGGCGGCGAGATCGTTTGCCACGTCGTGGATTGCAACTTGCCGCCGGATCAGGTGGTTCCGCTCGGGATTATCACCGCCGAGCTGGTGACCAACGCGTTCAAGCACGCCTACGACGACAAGGCCGGGACCGTCGAGGTCGAGCTTACCGCGGCCAATGGCTTTTGCCGGCTGAGCGTCGCCGACAGCGGCGAAGGCGTTCCCGCGGATTTCGAGATCGAGGAGCATGCCGGGCTTGGCATGAAGGTCGTTCGGGCTCTCGCGGAGCAGCTCGGAGCGGGCCTGGAGGTCAGGCGGCTGGATCCGGGAACCCGGTTCACCCTCGAGCTGCCGTTCGGTCAATCATGACCGAACCGCAAGCGCACCCGGGGCGATGCCGGCAAATTGCTTCCGACCGTGAGCACGGCGCCTGGAGTCCGTGCCGGGACCGCGCTCGGCGCCGATCCGGGTAGGCCCTTGCTTGCCCCCTTGCTGCGCCACACCCCCGCCGCTCTTGAATCCGCAGGCGGGCAGGACCATAACCAAGTCAGAGCGCCACTCCTCCATGACCGGAGCACGACCATGACCCAGACCACCTCGCGCCTGTTCGACGAGATCGCCCGCCTGATGACCGACGCCGCCGGCGCCGCCCAGGGGATGCGCAAGGAAGTCGAGACCATCATGCGGGCGCAGGCGGAGAAGATCCTGCGCGAGCTCGACGTGGTACCGCGCGAGGAATTCGAGGCGGTGCGCGCCATGGCGCAGAAAGCGCGCGAGGAGAACGCGGCGCTGGAAATGCGCCTCGCCAAGCTCGAAGCCGTGGGCGCCAAAACGGCCGCCAAAAAGCCCGCCGCGGCTAAGCCGAAAGCCAAAGCCGCCCCGACAGCCAAGAAGAAAATGCCGCCGCCTGGGGAAAACTGACCGAATTCACATATTGGTGGTGGTACCCGGTGAATCACCCGCGATATATTGATGTTGCGAGGTGATTCGCCGCAGCGCCCGCGCGGGCCGGCATCCGAGGCCGGCGGCCGATGGCGCGCGGCAGGCGGCAGGCGCCAGTCTCCTCTCCCGCGGGACGCGGACATGGGCCGAGGACTCAGATGAGCATGCTGCTGGACGATTTCGAGCGCGACTGCCACCCCGTCGACATCGTCGAGCAGCTTGCCACCCTCTACGACTGGACCTTCGACCGCTGCGCCGACGACGAGATCAACATTAGCGTCGACGGCGCGTGGACCAACTATCACGTGTCGATCAACTGGCAGGAGGATCTGGAATCCCTGCATCTGGCCTGCTCCTTCGACATTCGCGTGCCGGAAAACCGGCAGGACGATATCTGCCGTCTGATCGCCCTGATCAACGCGCAGCTTTGGCTTGGACATTTCGATTTATGGACTCAGGAGGGGGCGCTCATGTACCGACATGGGCTGCTCTTCGCCGGCGGATCTGAGCCCACGACGGAGCAGTGCAAAGCGCTGCTGCACACCGCGCTCGAAACCTGCGAGCGCTATTACCAGTCGTTCCAGTTCGTGCTGTGGGCCGGCAAGAGCCCGCAGCGGGCGCTGGAAACCTCGCTGTTCGAGACGATCGGTCAGGCATGAGCCTCGCGGGCGCCGGACCGGTCGTTCTCGTCGGCGCCGGGATGATGGGCGGCGCGCTCATCGACGGTTGGCTCGGCGGCGGGCTTAAGCCGTCCGAAATTTCCGTCCTTGACCCGAAGCCGCCGCCGGAAAGCGCGGCCTTGATCGAAAAGAACGGGATTTCTCTCAACCCGGCGCCGGAGACGCTGGCCGATCCCGCCATCGTGGTGCTCGCCGTCAAGCCGCAGATCATGGATGAGGTTCTGGACGGCCTTGGCGGGCTGGTGCGCCCGGGCACGCTGATTGTCTCGGTCGCCGCCGGGCGGACCATCGCCAGCATCGCCGCCTGGCTGGGCGCGGAAACGCCAATCATCCGCACCATCCCCAACACGCCGGCCGCCGTCGCGCGCGGCATGACGGTCGCCTGCGCCAATGCCCATGCGAGCCCGGTGCAAAGGGCGCTCGCCGCCCGCCTGCTCGAAGCGGTGGGCGAGGTGGGCTGGGTCGAGGACGAGGGGCTGATCGACGCCGCGACGGCGGTTTCGGGCAGCGGGCCGGCCTACGTGTTCTATCTTGCCGAATGCCTCGCCGAAGCCGGGGTCAAGTGCGGGCTGCCGCGCGAGCTTGCCGAGCGCGCCGCGCGGGTGACGGTCGAAGGCGCCGGCGAACTGATGCGCCGCTCCGAGCTTGGGCCCGCGAAACTGCGCGAAAACGTCACCTCGCCCGGCGGCACCACGGCCGCCGCGCTTGCCGTGCTTGGCGGAGAGGCCGGCCTTGCCGAGCTTCTCGCCCGCGCCGTCGCCGCGGCCTGCGCTCGCTCGCGCGAGCTTTCCCAATAGCTTTTCAATTAGACTTTCCGGGAACTCTCCCAATCGCCCTCATGATCGCCCGGCCTTGCCGTGGGCTTTGCGCGCGGGCCGTGCGGCCCTATGTTGAGGGGTAAGCGAAGCGGAGGTAGCGAGATGGCGCGCAAGCAAGGCTCCAAGAAACCGAAAGCATCCAATGCAAATGGCCCGGCCAAGTCGGCAAAGGCCGCTGCGGCCGCCGCCGAATCCGCCAAGAGCGCCGCGCAAGCAGGCTCCACATCGCGGCGCGCGGTGAAGGAGCAGGTGGTCGAGGCGGGGCTGGCGCTCGCCGCCGAAATACCGTGGGCCGAGATAAAGCTGCAGGATATCGCGGCGCGGGCGAAGCTGCCGCTTGCCGACGTGGTCGAGGTGTTCCCGACCAAGCTTTCGGTGGTGTGCGGCTTCATGCGGCACATCGACCGGAAGGTCATCGAGAATCTCGACCCGGAGCTTGCCGGGGAGCCGGCGCGCGAGCGGCTGTTCGACGTGCTGATCGGCCGTTTCGAGGCGCTGAACCCCTACAAGGCGGGGGTGCGCAGCCTGTGGCAGGCGCTGAGCCGCGACCCGGACGCGCTGATGGTGCTCGACAGCGCCGTCGTCCGCTCGCAGCTTGCCATGATGGCGGCAGCCGGGCTCAACGCGGAAGGGCTTTCCGGCATGGCCCGCGCGCAGGGCGTGGCGATGATCTTCTTCCGCACCATGGGCGTGTGGCTCGAAGACGAGGACCCGGGCATGGCGCGGACCATGGCGGCCCTCGACCGGCATCTGCGCGACGCCGAGCGGCTCATGCGCCCGCTGCAAGGGTTCGGCATCGCGGCGCGGCTCGCCGGCGCCTTCTGCGCCGCGTTTTTCGGCCGCGGCGGCGATCGGACCCGCCGGGAAGAGGCAACCTGATTGGGCACGACGGGACAGGGGGGCGTGCATGAGCGAGCCTGCGGCGCAGATCGGCTTCGAAGATTTCGTCAAAGTGGACATCCGGGTCGGAACGATCGTCCGGGCCGAGGATTTTCCAGAGGCGCGCAAGCCCGCCTACCGGCTGATGATCGATTTCGGTCCGGAGTTGGGCGTCAAGAAGAGCTCCGCCCGGATCACCCGCCACTACCGGCCGGACCGGCTGATCGGTCTTCAGGTCGCCGCCGTGGTCAACTTCCCGCCGCGCCAGATCGGGCCGTCCCTGTCGGAGGTGTTGACGCTCGGCTTTCCCGACGCGGACGGCGAGGTGGTGCTGATCGCGCCCGAGCGGCCCGTGCCGAACGGCGGCAGGCTGTTCTAAAAGGCTACCGGTTCAGTGCGCCGAAGGCGGTTGTCGGGTTCCCTCTCCCCTTGCGGGAGAGGGATAGGCTTGGGGCCGAAGGCCCTTAGAGCGGTTCATGGTTATAGGGAACCATTTGACCGGGATGATTTTGCGCCGTGGCCAGGCGCGGCTCGCCGGGCGATGCGGTGCATCGGCCAACAGCCGCAACACCGCCACGGCGCAAAAGAACCCGGCCTTCGGTGGG
>JAUYJB010000145.1 GCA_030688605.1 Hyphomicrobiales bacterium | reverse complement strand
CCGCGTCTGCGCGGACGCCGGCCCTCGCGTTCGCCGCCGTCGGGGCCTTCGGCCGATCTTGCCGCCGGCGCCTGCTCGGCCTCTTCACCGCCATCGCCCTGCCTGACCTCGCCCTCGGTCGCGGCCTCCTCGATCTCGCGGCCACGGCCGCGTCCGCGCCGCCGGCGCCGGCGTCGGCCACGCCTGGCCTCGCCTTCGTCCTCTTCGTCCACTGCGCGTTCGGCCTCGATCGCCTCTTCTCCTTCCTCCTCAACCTCAGCCATCGCCGTCACCGCCTCGGGAGCGCCGGCGGGCCACGCCGCCGGCTCGCCGCGCTCGATTTCGTATTGGGTGCCGACAAGCTTTTCGTCCGCCTCGATCAGAATGCTGACGCCGAACTGTTTCTCGATGGCGCGCAGATGGCCTCGTTTCTGGTTGAGAATGTAAAGCGCCGCGTCGACATTGGTGTGCACGGCGAGGTTGGTCGGGTGGCCCTTCATGAGCGCGTCTTCGACGGCCCGCAGCACGTACAGCGCCACCGACTCGGTAGAGCGGATGACGCCAGTCCCCAGGCAGTGCGGGCAGGTCTGGGTCGAGCCTTCCACGACCCCGGCCCGCAGCCGCTGGCGCGACATCTCCAAGAGGCCGAAATGGCTGATATGGCCAACCTGTATGCGGGCGCGGTCAAGGCGCAGGCATTCCTTCAGCTTGCGCTCCACGGCGCGCTTATTGCGCTTTTCCTCCATGTCGATGAAATCGATGACGATGAGGCCGGCAAGGTCGCGCAGGCGCAGCTGCCGGGCAACCTCGGCGGCCGCCTCCAGATTGGTCGACAGCGCCGTGTCCTCGATATTGTGCTCGCGCGTCGAGCGGCCGGAATTGACGTCAATGGAGACCAGCGCCTCGGTCTGGTTGAGGACGATATAGCCACCCGACTTCAGCGTCACCTGAGGGCTGAACATGGCGTCGAGCTGGGATTCGATGCCGGACTTGGTGAAGATCGGCGCTGAGTCCTTGTAGGGCTGGACGTTCTTGGCGTGGCTCGGCATCAGCATGCGCATAAAGGATTTGGCGTCCTTGTAAGCCTCATCGCCGGCGACCAACACCTCGTCGATCTCCTTCGAGTAGTGATCGCGGATCGATCGCCGCACCAGGCTGCCCTCTTCATAAACGAGGGCCGGCGCGGTCGATTTCAACGTCAACTCACGCACGCTCTCCCATTGCCGGATCAGGAACTCGAAATCGCGCTTAACCTCGGCCTTGGTGCGGCTGGCGCCGGCGGTCCTGAGGATTACGCCCATGCCCTTCGGCAACTGCAGGTCCTCGGCGACCTTTCTCAACCGGCGTCTGTCGGCGATGCTGGTGATCTTGCGCGAGATGCCGCCGCCGCGCGCGGAATTGGGCATCAGCACGCAATAGCGCCCGGCGAGCGACAGATAGGTGGTCAGCGCCGCGCCCTTGGTGCCGCGTTCTTCCTTGACCACCTGCACCAGCAGGATCTGGCGCCGCTTGATGACCTCCTGGATCTTGTAGGTGCGAGGGAATCTCTTTTCGCCGCGAACTGGCAGCTCCTCGAGCGCATCCTCCGCGCCGACCGACTCTACCGTTTCGTCGTCCTCGGCGAACTCCTCAATGCCGCCGCCGGTCTCGGCGACAAGCCCCTTGCCGTGGGGGACATTGTTGTCGTTCTCCGGTTCAATGCCGCTGCCATTGCCGTTTTTTCCGCTGTTGCCTTGTTTGGCGGCGGCTTGCGGTTCGGATTCGGCTTCATCGGCTGCGCGGGCTCGCTCGCGGCGACTTGCCGCCGCGGCCTTATCGGCGCGCGCGTCTTCCGCCTCCTCGGCGGCGAGCAGCGCCTGCCGGTCGGCGACCGGGATCTGGTAGTAGTCGGGATGAATTTCGGTGAACGCCAGGAAGCCGTGGCGGTTGCCACCATAGTCGACGAACGCCGCCTGCAGCGACGGCTCGACGCGGGTTACCTTGGCGAGATAGATATTGCCGCGCAATTGCTTGCGCGCGGCGGACTCAAAGTCAAACTCCTCAACCTTATTGCCGCGCACCACGACGACCCGGGTCTCTTCCGGGTGGGTGGCGTCGATAAGCATCTTATTAGCCATTTTTTGTTGTCTCCAAGGCGCGGCCCGAAGCGAGGCGGCCAAGCGGCCGTCGCACGCTCCAGGTCCCGGCGAAGCGGGTTCGCGCCATTCATCTGGTCTGATCGAAACCCACGCACGGACACGGCGTGCCGGGGAAGGCCCGACGCCACCGTCTCTCCGACGCCGACCGCATCCGCCGCAGCGGGCAGGGTCAGGTCGGCGGGATCCGCGCTGGTCTCACGCATCACATTTTCTTTCATCGGCCGGTGCCAGTGCCATCGGAAGATTCCGATTTCGGCACAAGGGCCGGCGCGGCGGCGTCAAAGCCCCCGAAACGGCGTGTTCGCCGCGCGAGGGGCCGGTGGATTCGCCCGCCTGTTCGACCGCCTTGTCCGCGGATTTTCGCGGCGCGGCCGACAGCGGCGTCATTCTTCCATTCCGTTCGATAAGCCCCTCGATCATCGCCGATTCGGTCGAGATGGGCCCCGCCGCGGATCGTACTCGAAATCACGTGGTCGCTTGCGGGAAACAGGGCTATCAAAAAGCTGTTTCGAACCGAAGGAACGAATTCCATAAGCAATCAGGTATTTACGTTCTGTATCGCCGCATTGCAAGTCATATAGGACGGCGCAGGGCGGAGGGAGGCACCGGAACGTGCCCGCAACCTCGCATTTACCGGATTGCTTTATGGGGCTTTGCCGTGTTGACATAGTCGGCACTGGAACCGATCGAATTCAGATCCTGGCGCAGACGTGAAGCGATCGGCCAGTCAGCGTCGGCGACCGGCGTGCAAGCGGAACCATTGATGCAGCAAAGTCAGCGAACTGCGATTCGCGCGGCCGTTTTTCTTTTAGGCGTGCTGGGTCTCTGCCTCGGCCTGCTTGCCGCTGCGCGGCCGGCTGCCGCCGAGGACCGACAGGCCGTCGCGACGGCGAGCGCGTCGCGCCTCGGAGGCGATGCCGTGCGCACGCGGTTCGTAGTCGATCTCGACCGCGAGGTGCCGTTCCATGTCTTCGCCCTTGCCGATCCCTACCGCGTCATCATCGACCTGCCGCAGATCGATTTCCGGCTGCCGGCGAGCACGGGGCAGAGCGGGCGCGGCCTTGTATCGGCTTACCGGTACGGGCTTTTCGCCGTCGGCAAGTCGCGAATCGTTCTCGACATCGACAGCCCGGTGCGGATCGATAAGGCGTTCGCGCTGGCGCCTGAGGCGGGTCAGCCGGCGCGCCTCGTCGTCGACTTGGTGGCGACCAGCCGCGAGGCCTTCCTGCAGGAAATGGCGCGCCTGCAGGACGTGCGTGCGCCGGCCAGTCCCGCCGACGCGGCGCTGGGATTGCACCACGGCGAATCCCACGAGCTGGTGATCGTCATCGATCCGGGTCATGGCGGCATCGATGGCGGCGCCGTCGGCCCCGACGGCGTGCTGGAGAAGGACCTGGTGCTGGAATTCGCGCGCACGCTCAAATCGTTTCTGCAAGAGGCGGGGCGATACCGGGTTCTGTTGACCCGAGACGACGACATCTTCCTTTCCTTGCGCGAGCGGGTCGACTTTGCCCGACGCAATGGCGCCCACCTGTTCATCTCCGTCCACGCCGACAAGTTCAGCGGCCAATCGGTGGGCGGCGCCACCGTCTATACCGTGTCGGAGAGGGCGTCGGACGCGGAAGCCGCGGCGCTGGCGGCAAAGGAGAACAAGGCCGATCTCATCGCCGGGCTGGACCTGGAAGATGAGCCCGATGAGGTCTCCGACATATTGATCGATCTGGCCCGGCGCGAGACCAAGAATTTTTCCGTCCGCTTCGCCAAGGGGCTGGTCGCAAGCCTGAACGGCAGCATCCGCCTGAACAAGAACCCGCACCGCTACGCCGGCTTTCGCGTCCTCAAGGCACCGGACGTGCCCTCGGTGCTGATCGAGCTCGGCTATATCAGCAATTCCAACGATGTGCGCGAATTGTCTTCGTCCGCGTGGCGAACCCGCGCGGCCGACGCCATCGCTCGGGCGCTGAAGCGCTATTTCGCCAGTTAATGTACAATCGCAAGGGCTTATGTGGCTTTTCTGCCACGGATATTCGACAAACCGCTGAAAAAAGCCGCGTCCGCCATAATGTCTGCAAACACTTGCCTTCAACTGCCAACCGCCATAGGTGTTGACAAATCCGCCGCGACCGTCGCCTGCTTGGTACCCGCGGCCCGTTTGAACGGGCAAAGGAATCTATGCTGGTTCGCTTCATAGGCTATCTCTTCGCCGCCACCGTCATTGTCGGCTTGTCGGGCGCTGCCGCGGTCGCCTATGTCGTCTGGTATGTCTCCCAGGACCTGCCCAACTACGACGCGCTGGCCAAATACGAGCCGCCGGTGACCACCCGCCTGCACGCCGCCGATGGCCGGCTGTTGGCGGAGTATGCGCGCGAGCGGCGCCTTTACCTGCCGATCGACACCATCCCCGACCTGGTGATCCACGCCTTCCTGTCGGCGGAGGACAAGAACTTTTACGAGCATAGCGGGCTCGACTATCAGGGCATCATTCGCGCCGTCTTCACCAACATCAACAATTTGCGCGCCGGCCGGCGGCCCGTCGGCGCCTCGACCATCACCCAGCAGGTGGCCAAGAACTTCCTGCTTTCGAGCGAGATCAGCTACGAGCGCAAGCTCAAGGAGGCGCTCTTGGCGATGAAGATCGAGCGCGCTTATTCCAAGGACCAGATCCTCGAGCTGTATCTGAACGAGATCTATCTCGGCTTCGGCACCTATGGGGTTGCGGCCGCCTCGCTCATCTATTTCGACAAGTCGGTGGGCGAGCTGACGCTGCCCGAGGCCGCCTATCTCGCGGCCCTTCCCAAGGCGCCGAACAATTATCATCCTTACCGCTTTCCGGACCGTGCCGTGGAGCGGCGCAACTGGGTCATCGACCGGATGATCGAGAACGGCCATGTCAGCGTCGAGGAGGGGGAGGCGGCCAAGGAAAGCCCGATCGAGGTGACCCTGCGCCCGCCCGGCGCGCACAGCTTCGCCGCCGACTATTTCGCCGAGGCGGTGCGCCGCAAGATCTACGCCATGTACGGCGAGGAGAAGCTCTATGAGGGCGGCCTTTCGGTGCGCACGACGCTCGACCCCAAGCTCCAGGTCATGGCCCGCAAGGCCTTGGTCGGCGGGCTCGTCGCCTTCGATCGCGAGCGCGGCTGGCGCGGGCCGGTGACGCATATCGAGCTCGGCGAGGATTGGGGTGCGCCGCTCGGCGGCGTCGAGGCGCTGGCCGGCATTGCGCCTTGGCGGCTCGCCATGGTGCTCAGCGCCGACAAGGAAAAGGCGGTGCTCGGCCTGCAGCCGCCGCGCGACCCTTCCGGCGAGTTGTCGAGCGCGCGCGCGACCATCGAGCTTCCTCTCGGCGGCGTCGAATGGGCGCGCGCGGCCCAGGAGGGCGGCGGCCTCGGCAAGAAAGTCACGGCGGTCGATGCGGTGCTCTCGGTCGGCGACGTGGTCTATGTCGCACCGGCCGAGCCCAAGGCCGACCCCGAAGCGAGGGACAAGGACAAGGAGGCAAGCCCCGGCTGGGAGCTGATGCAGGTTCCGGAGGTCGAGGGGGCCATCGTCGTCATGGACCCGCACACCGGCCGCGTCAACGCGCTGGTCGGCGGATTTTCCTACGCCGAGAGTGAGTTCAACCGCGCCACCCAAGCGCTGCGCCAGCCCGGTTCCGCCTTCAAGCCGATCGTCTATTCGGCCGCGCTGGACAATGGCTACACGCCGTCGAGCGTGGTCCTGGACGCGCCGATCGAGATCGATCCCGGGGCCGGCCAGGATGTCTGGAAACCGCAGAACTATGGCGGGGATTTCTACGGCCCCTCGACCTTGCGGCTGGGCGTCGAGAAGTCGCGCAACGTGATGACGGTGCGGCTGGCGCAGGATATGGGCATGCCGCTGATCGCCGAATATGCCCGCCGTTTCGGCGTGTACGACGGTCTGCTGCCGGTTCTGGCGATGGCGCTGGGCGCCGGCGAAACGACGGTGCTGAAGCTCACCGCCGCCTACGCCATGATCGACAATGGCGGCCGCCAGATCACGCCGACGCTGATCGACCGCATTCAGGACCGCTGGGGGCGGACGATCTACCGCCATGACGATCGGGTCTGCAACGACTGCGACGCGGACAGCTGGCACAATCAGGACGAGCCGCAACTGCCCGACAACCGGCTGCAGATCGTCGATCCGAAGACCGCCTATCAGGTCACCTCGATCCTCGAGGGCGTGGTGCAGCGGGGCACCGGAACCACGGTGAAAGCCGTCGGCAAGCCGCTCGCCGGCAAGACCGGCACAACCAATGATGAGCGCGACGCCTGGTTCGTCGGCTTTTCGCCCGACTTGGTGGCCGGCGTCTTCGTCGGCTACGACACGCCACGCCCGATGGGCCGTGGCGCCACCGGCGGCCACGTGGCGGCGCCGATCTTCCGCGACTTCATGAAAATGGCGCTGGCCGACAAGCCGGCGGTGCCGTTCCGCGTGCCGCCGGGAATCGAGATGTACCGCATCAACGCCCAGACCGGCCTGATGGCCCGGCCCGGCGACGAGAAGGTGATCATGGAGGCCTTCAAGCCGGGCACCCATCCGCCCGATTCGACCGCGATCATCGGCTATTCCGACGATCAGGGCCGGGCGCTGACGGTCGATCCGGCCGCCGACCGGGCAGTCTCCTCCGGCACCGGCGGGCTTTATTAAAGTCGGCTCACGTCTCGACCGGCAGGTCGATCAGCTTCGTCAGCAGGATGCGCAACATCATCTTGTGCCGCGATGCGGGCAGCGCCCCGCTGAGGGCGGGCCAGTCCTTGTCCATCAAATCCTTGGCGAAGCGCCGGCAGGCCTCAAGCGCACCGGAGCCTTCGACAAGGCGGATTGCCTCGCTCAGCCCCGCTTCCGTGCGCCGCAGCGCTTCGCAGGCGAGAATTTCCATCAGACGCCGCTTGTCGGCGCCGTTAAGCCGTTCGACCGCCTTGTGGATGGCGAAGGTGAATTTTCCCGCGGCGATGTCCTCACCGCGCGTCTTGCCCCATTCCGGCGCCTTGGTGAAATTGTTGACGTCGTCGACGATCTGGAAGGCGACGCCCCAGCTCTCGCCGAAGCGGGTGCAGGCGCGCGTGGTTTCGGGATCGGCGTCGGCGACGATGCAGGCGATTTCCGCCGTTGCGCGAACCGCGGCGGCGGTCTTGAAGGCATGCGCCTGGAGGATCAGATCGCCGATCCGTTCATCCTCCCACAGAGCGGCGCGCGCGGCTTGATCGAGCTTCGACCAGTAAAGGTCCTGGGCCTGGCCGAAATGGGCCTGGACGAACATCTCGATGATGGTCCGGTAGATCGCCTCGCGCTGGCCGACCGTCAGATGGGAATGGTTCGAGAGCGACAAGAGCGGCAGGAAGTAGAGCGTATTGGCCATATTGACCGCGGTGGGCAGGCCATAGCGCAGGTGCAGGGTCTCCTCGCCGCGCCGGGTCTCCGAGGCGTCCTCGATGTCGTCGATGGTCACCGAGGCGTTGTGCACGAGTTCCGGGATGACCGATACCATCCTGGCATAGGGCTCCGGGTCGACCCCTAGGGCCTGCAGCATGAGGATGCCGAAGATTGGCCGCCAATGCTTGCCACCGCGCGACAAGAGATCCCAGATGGGAACCGAGAGCATCTGGGTATGTGCGTCCCGGTCATAGCCCCAGCGCGGCCGACCCAGATAGGATTCAAGATCGTCCTGGCTGAGAGTTTCGGGAAGAAATTCCCGGATGCGGCGGTTGATATTATCGATCCAGCGATCTTGAAAGACCTTGAAATCGTGGAGGTAGCCATAGCCGTGCAGCTCCAGCCGGGCGCGTCCTTCGACCCGTTGGCCGGCAATCTCGCCGGCGACCCGGCCCGCGCCCTCCCAGATGGCGTCGAGGAAGCCGAAGACGGGGATCTCCTGATCATCGGCCGAGGGCTCGAAATGGAGCCTTGCCGCAATCGCCGGGATTTCGATGGTCCAGGCCACCGGATAGGCAATCATGGTGGCGGGGCTGAGCCACCGGCGGGTGGCGGCGATCGAAACGTCGCGGACGGTGCGCGGCGGCTTGCCGCCGGCGAAGACGATTGCGGAGCCGGCCAGAGCCTGCCCGGTGCGCATATCCCGGTGAACCATCACGATGAGGTCGGTGCCGTCTTCGAGATTGATCCCGAACCAATCCCAGCCCAGGAGGCGCTGATCCTCGTGCGGGCTTCGCAGCCAGCCATAATCGCCCCATTGATGGTCGATCCACGCCTCGCCCGCGAGCGCGATCCCGTCGAGCGAGCCGACAAGCGACAGGCGCGGGCAGCTCTCATAGGCCATGGTACCGACGCCGTGCTCTCCGCCGACGCTGTCTTCGGTGAACCAGGCGGCGCGTGATTGGGCCTTCAGGAGGCAACGCCGCCCGTCCTCGGGAAGATTGAATCCGATTTCGAAGGAATCGCCGACCTGGGCCAGCGAAATGTCGCCCCACACCGCCTCGAACGGCGCCGTGCGAAGCACGGCCTGCGCCGGCTCGACGCGAATCGGCGCCGGCGGCCCGCTGCTCTCGATCTCGCCGATAAAAGCATCGATGACCGGCCGGTCGATCCCCAATTCCTCGAGTTCCGGCGGTGCCTCCTCCACGAAGTGCTCGACCAGCTCCGGCGAAGTCTGGCTGACGAGGGCGTGACGCCCGCTCCCAGGCTCCAGCGTCGACAACAGCGCCATGTAACCGTTGCGGCCGTCAGAACGCCGCGCCTGGCGGAACAGCGACAGCATGAAGTCGCGGCGCCCGAAGCCGGCGGCCTCAAGATAACCTTGGACGAACCACCATTCGAGCACTGCCTCGGCCCGCGACGACAGATCGGGCCATTTCAGCCTTTGCTCCATTCGGCTCCCTCTTGCCGAGTCGATACAGCCTTGCCGAACGGGAGTGTACATCGGATCGGCCAATGTCGCGCGCCGGCATTGTGTCGCCATTTACATCGCCGACGGCGGCGACTAAGTATCGGGCGGTTCCGCGGAAGGCGGGACCGACCTTCACCCCGTCCTTGCCGGAGATTCTCGACGATGCGTGCTGAAGCGCAGATTCTGGTCGATCAGATCAAGGAGTCGCTCAAACTCCTGAGGAGGCATCTTTGACTGGGACAAGGCCAACGCCCGGCTTGCCGAACTGAACGCCAGGGTGGAGGCACCCGATCTGTGGGACGACCCGCAGGCCGCGCAGCAGGTCATGCGCGAGCGCCAGCGGCTGGAAGAGGAGATTTCCGCCTGTACCGACCTTGAGAACGAGCTCAACGACGCCGTCGGCCTGATCGAGCTTGCCGAGGAGGAAGGCGACGAGACGGTTGCCGAGGAGGCGCTCGAAAGCCTGCGCAAGCTCGCCCGGGACGCGGCAAAACGGGAGCTCGAGACGCTGCTCTCCGGCGAGGCCGACGCCAACGACGCCTATCTCGAGGTCCATGCCGGCGCCGGCGGCACGGAAAGCCAGGACTGGGCGCAGATGCTGGCGCGCATGTATATGCGCTGGGCCGAGGCCAAGAGCTACAAGGTGGAGATGATCCAGGCGAGCGCCGGCGAGGAGGCGGGGCTGAAATCGGCGACGCTGCAGGTCAAGGGGCACAACGCCTATGGCTGGCTGAAGACCGAATCGGGCGTCCACCGGCTGGTGCGCATCTCGCCGTTCGATGCCAACGCGCGCCGCCATACGAGCTTTGCCAGCGTCTGGGTCTATCCCGTCGTCGACGAGACCATCGACATCGAAGTCTCCGAAAGCGACGTGCGGATCGACACCTACCGCGCCTCCGGCGCCGGTGGCCAGCACGTCAACACCACCGATTCGGCGGTGCGCATCACCCACATTCCCACTGGCATCGTCGTCCAATGCCAGAACGAGCGCTCGCAGCACAAGAACCGGGCCACCGCCTGGGCGATGCTGCGCGCCCGCCTCTATGAGGCCGAGCTCGAGCGACGGGAAGAGGAGGCCGAGGCGCAGGCCGCCTCCAAGACCGAGATCGGCTGGGGACACCAGATCCGATCCTACGTGCTGCAGCCCTATCAGCTGGTCAAGGATCTGCGCACCGGCATCGAGAACACCAACCCGACCTCGGTGCTCGACGGCGACCTCGACGATTTCTTGGCCGCGGCGCTTGCCGCCCGCGTCCAGGGCGAGGGCGGGGAGCGGGTCAAGGATCTGGATTAGGGGCGCGGCGGACTTCAGCGCCCGAGATGCGTCTTCAGGAAGGCATCGATACCCTCGACATAGGCGTGGCCGCTGATCAGGAAGCCCTGATTGTGGTCGCCCCTCATTTCCAGCAATTGCTTCGGCTCGTTGGCCGCCGCGAACAGGGCCCGCCCGTGCCGGACCGGGATAATGTCGTCATCGACGCTGTGGATGATGAGCACCGGCGCGTGCACCTGCGCAAGATACGCCGCGGTGGCGTAGGCGAAGCGCGACAGCCAGCGCACCGGCAGGAACCAGTAGACCTGCGCCGCGAGGTCGGGCGCGGAGGTGAAGCCGGATTCCAGGATCAGCGCCTTGGGCGCATGCCGGTTGGCGAGATGGGCGGCGACGGCGGCACCAAGCGAGCGCCCGAAGATGACGATATCGTCCGGCCGAACGCCGCGCTCGTCGGTCAGATACCGCCATGCGGCTTCGGCATCAAGATAGGTGCCCTGTTCCGACGCCGTCCCTGCGCTGTCGCCGTAGCCGCGATAATCGAAAATGAAGACGGCAAATCCGAGATCGTGAAAGATGTTCAGCGAGTCGAGCCGGTGCGAGATGTTGCCGGCATTGCCGTGACAGAACAGCAGGGTCGCACGCGTCTCGGCGGGACCCGGCAGGAACCAGCCATTGAGGCGGATGCCGTCATCGGCCGCGAAATCTACCGTTTCATAGCCGAGACCGGCGCTCTCCGGGGTCGCGGCAAGGGCGCGGGACGGGACATTGGGGAAATAGACGAGATGGGCCTGGAACAGGAACGCAAGCAACGCCAGGGCCAGATAAGCGCCCAAAATCAAAAGGATAAGGGACCATATCGCGCTCGAAAACATGGAAGCTACCGCAGGCTCGCGTGAACCTGCGCCCACCGTTTACCCTTGGCGATGATACAGCCTAATCCGTGCCGATGGCTGCCACGAACCTGTCGCCGGCCAACAGGAACCGGTTCGGGTCGATTGCCTCGCCGTTAATGCGGGTCTCGTAATGCAGGTGCGGGCCCGTGGAGCGCCCGGTCGTGCCGACCCGGCCGATGATGTCGCCGGCCTTGACGTGCTCGCCGTCGGCCACCGCGATGAAGCTGAGATGTCCGTAACGGGTCGAGACGCCGTTCCCGTGCTCAATCTCGATCATCTTACCGTAACTGGCATAGAGCCGGGCGATCGTCACCACGCCGTCGGCGGTGGCGCGAACGTCGGCGCCGCGGTTGGCGGGGAAATCGAGCCCGGCATGCAGTGCCATCGAGCCGAGGAACGGATCGCGGCGCTCCCCGAAGCCGCTACTCACGTCGCGGTCGTTGCCAAGCGGTCCGCGCAGCGGCAGGGCAACTAGGTCGTCATAAAGCCCGACGGAGCGGGCGATGCCGGTGCGCACGCGCCCGACCTGGCGCTCGAAGGGCGGTTTGGCTTCGGGGCCGGAAAGCGGCACCGGAACGAAGGGTCCGCCGAGCGAGGCAGCCGCCGCGACCGCCGGCGCCGATGAGATCGGCTGCGGGGCGAACGCCCTGGCGTCGAAGCCGAGATCGGCGACGGTTTTCTCGATGGTATTGGCCACCGCGGCGGCGCTTGCCTCGAGACCGTCGAGGATCGCCTGCTGCGCGGCCTCGAGCCGGTCCTGCGATTGCGATAGCCGCATCAGCGCGTGCTCGGCCGCGTTGCTTGCGGCCGTCTGGTCCGCGGCCGGCTCCATCGGACCGCCCCGGACCGGAAACTCGAGGCGGATCTCGCGCGACGTCTCGGTGTTGCTTGCGCTCGTGGGAAGGATGTCCGCCGCGTCCGCCGCCATGATCCCGGAAATTGCCGCAAGCGCCGGGTGGCGGGCCCCGTCGAGGAGGCCGGCAAGCTCGGTCTGACGGCGCTCCAGCAAGGCCTGACGCTGGCGCAGCGCCTCCAGCTTGGCATCGAAGGAGTCCTGGTCGAGCATCAGCCGCGAATTGACCGCGTCGACCTCCGAGCGCAGCCGACTGATGCGCTCCTCATAGGCCGATTGCATCGCGACCCGCTGTTGGACGCTTTCGGCGACCTGATCGTTGCGCATGATGAGAAAGGCGGTTGCGGCAATCCCCCAGACGGTCGCGGTGAAGACGGCGAACGATACGATTGCCGTCGGCCAGCGGCTCGTGCAGGCGGAGGCCTGCCAGTCGCGCGCCCGCCAGGGGCTGCTTTCGCTGGCTTCGGCCGGGCGGCGGGGCGCGGCGGACCCGATGAGTTTTCGGATAGGTGCGGGAACTCGACAGCACAACGTGGAATCAAACATCGATCACTCGGCGCATTAACCAACAGGTTGAGGCTCCCCAAGCCCCGGTTGCGCCGAATATTCCCTGTTAAGGTTAAGAATTCGGAAAATAGCCGGCCTGGGCCTCAAGCAAGGGCGCGTGCCGCCTTCAGCACTTCCGCCGCGTGACCCGTCACCTTGACCTTGCGCCAGATGCGGGCGATCCGCCCCTGCCGATCGATCAGGAAGGTGGACCGCACGACGCCCATGAATGTGCGGCCGTACATGCTTTTTTCGCCCCACACGCCATAGGCCTGAACCACGTTCTTTTCCTCGTCGGCGGCCAGCGTGAGGCCGAGGCTATGCTTGTTCTTGAACGCATCGTGGGAGCGGGCGGAATCGGTAGAGATGCCGACCACCTCCGTGTCCGCCGCGGCGAAGGCGTCGCGGAGCGCGGAAAAGTCGATCGCCTCGGCGGTGCAGCCGGGCGTGTCGTCCTTGGGATAGAAATAGACCGCCACCTTGCGGCCCTTAAGCGCTGCGAGACTGAATGAGGCGCCGCCATCGGCAGGAAGCTCAATCTCCGGCGCCGGATCGCCTTCGGCCAGCGTCTTAACCATTTCGTGCCTTCCTTTCGTCATTGTTGGATGGTTCCTCGTAATTCTGTGGACTGTGCCTTACGATGGGCGAGAGCGGCCATCCTTAACTGAAACTGAAACCGCAATCAGAGGAAATCGGCAAAGGTGGGCGAGGATGGGGCGGCTGGCGTTACCGCCGAGGCCGCGCTTTCTGCGACCGGCGCCGGTAGGCGCGCGGTCCATGGGTGCCCGAAGAACCGGGACGCGGATTGGCGAGAGATTGCATGGGGAATAGGCCCAGAAGGAAGTCCAGCAAGAGACGCAGCAAGAAGAGCTGGCTTGGAGCCTGGCTGAGCAGGCATCGCATCCACGTCAGAAGCCGCCGCGCCAGCCGAATCGTCCTGGAGACGATCGCCGGGGTGGCCATCGTGGCCGGCGTCGCGGTCGCCCTCTTCGCGTGGCAATTGTCAAAAGGCGAGATTTCAGTGAGCTTCCTGACCGCCCCCATCGAGCGAGCGGTCAATGCGCAGCTCGGCGGCTATACGGTCGCCATCGGCGACACGGTGCTGGAGAAATCCGATTCGGCCGCCGGGGTGTCGCTGCGGCTCAAATCGCTGCGGCTGCACGACGCCGACGGCGCTCTTATCGGCGAGGCTCCCAAGGCCGCCATCGGCCTCAAGCTCATGCCGCTCCTGCTCGGGCGGGTGGTGGCGGGAAGCATCGACCTGATCGGGCCGCGGCTCGCCGTTGCCTATGAGCCGGGTGGCCGCATCGCCGTCAGCCTGGCCGAAACACCACCCGCGCCTCATGCGGCGAAGAGCCCGGCCGGCCGCGACGCGCCCGCCGCGGACGCGGCGGGCGCTGCCCCCTCCGCGCAGCAAAGCATCCGCTTCATTAAGGCCGTTCTCGCCGGCGAGGGCCGCAACGAACTGACCGGGCTCGACGCCATCGGCATCCGCCACGCGACATTGGTCTTCTTTCATGAACGCCTCGGCCGGCGCTGGGAAATTTCCAATGGCAGCGTCGTGGTGACGCGCAGCAATGGCGACCTGCAAATTGGCGCTGAGGCCGACATCGGCCTTGGCGATGAGATCATCGCCGTGCGCGCGCAGGCGACCTTGAGCGCCCGCGACGACGGACTGCACATCGCCGGTCGCTTCGATGATTTGGTGCCCCGCCTCATCGGACAGGGGTTCGACGCATACGCCCCCCTGCGAGCGCTCGACCTTCCGGTCAGCGCCGAATTCACGGGCGATCTCGATGACGACGGCACGCTCCATGCGGCCACCTTCACCGCGCTCCTCGGCGCCGGACGGCTGCGGCCGCCGGGCGTTGACGGCCCTGGCATTCCGGTCCAGGAGGGAGCGCTGCATCTCACCTACAACGCCACGAGCCGGGTCATCGGCGTAGAGAAGGCCGAGCTGGCGACAAGGCAGACGCAGATCACGCTTTCCGGCCTCGTCACGGGGCCGGGCAACCCGCTCAACGCGGACGACGAAAACGCCAATTCCTGGCACTATGTTCTTGAAGCGCATGACGTTCTGCTCGGATCGTCGGACGTCGCCGAGCCGCCGCTTCCGGTCGAGCGCATCGGTGTTGCCGGAAGCTATGACATCGCAACCGGCGCGTTGCGCCTGGAGCGCGGCGAGCTCGCCGCGGGTGAGGCGGTGGTCGCCCTGTCGGGGACCGTCGCTGCGGCCGAGGGGTCGCCGGCGGTCAAGGTGTCGGGCACCTTCGCGCCGATGCCGATACGGACGCTGAAGGCGGTGTGGCCGGTCTTTGCGGCGCCCGGGGCGCGCGACTGGGTGGCCGAGAACATCCGTTCGGGCGAGGTGACCGGGGGCACATTCTCGGTCAACTTTCCGCCCGGGCTCCTGGCGCGCATCGAGGCCGGCGGATCGATCCCCGACGAGGCGCTGCAACTCGACTTCGGCTTCAG
Source organism: Hyphomicrobiales bacterium (assembly GCA_030688605.1). Lineage (NCBI taxonomy): Bacteria > Pseudomonadati > Pseudomonadota > Alphaproteobacteria > Hyphomicrobiales > Hyphomicrobiales bacterium. Next base: position 21,050 of record JAUYJB010000145.1, on the reverse strand, counting down.
GAACCTGGTCACGTCCTACCTTGGCCCGATGCCGTTCATCCGCGGCGCGGACGGCCGTGCGCGGATCGTCGGCGACCTCTTCGCGCTCGATGTTGACAACGCCCATGTGGAGCTGGCCTCGGGAGAGCGGCTCGAGCTTTCCGGCGGCCGTTTCCTGGTCCCCAAGATCGCCGACCCGGTTCCCAACGGGGAGATTGCCGTCAATGTGACAGGCGGCGTCACCGGCCTGCTCGAGCTGCTCGACCATGAACCGCTTGGCTATCCGGGCCGGGTCGGCATCGCGCCCGCCGACTTCAGCGGCCGCGGCGAGGTGGCGCTGCAACTGGATCTGCCGCTGCTTGACGACGTGACCCTGGATGAAGTGCGCATCGGCTCCGAGGCGGAGCTGAACGAGCTCTCCGGCGCCGGCGTCTTCGCCGACCGCGACTTCGCCGAGGGCGTGTTGCTGATCAGCGTCAAGGATGAGACGCTGAGCGCCAAGGGCGAAGTGCTCGTGGCGGGCCGGCCGGCGGGGCTCGTGTGGTACCTGCCCTTCGAGCAGAGCAAGAGCGATCCGGCGCGTTTCTTCGTCACCATGACGCTCAACGACGCGGACCGGCGCGAGTACGGACTCGAATTCCCGCATCTCACCGGCCCCGTGCGCTTCCAGTTCGAACCCGACGGCGCGCTCGGCAAGGGACGCGAGGGCGAAACGCGGACGCACATCATCGCCGATCTGAAGCAGGCAACCGTCACCCGCACCCCGTTCGGCTGGGACAAGCCGGAGGGCGTGCCCGGGGAGTTGTCCTTCGTCGCCAGCGAACGGCGAGGCGGCGGCTATGTGCTCGACAATTTTGCCCTCGACAGCGACGGGACCAAGATTCGTGGCCGCGTCGTCGTCGCCGCCGACGGCGACGTCGAGACGGTCCGGTTCGCCGAGTTCGTCCTGCAGCCCGGCGACGAGATGTCGCTTGCCGCCGACCGGGTCTCCAAGCGCGAATGGCATCTCGCCTTGAAGGGCGCGGTGTTCGACGCGCGGGAGCTGGTCGACAGCGTCACGAGCCTCAACGAGGAGGCGGACGGCGAGGCCAAGCCGGCCGATGGCGGTCCGCGCATCGTGCTTGAGGCCGAGATCGATCGTATCGTCGGCCAAGAGGACGCCTATTTGGCCGACGCACGCGTCCATCTCGTCAGCGCCTCGGGGCAGATATCCCAACTCGACATTACCGGCCGGCTGCAAGGCCAGGCGAATTTCCGCACTGTGATTTCCGAAGCCGCCGGGTCTGGCACGCGCAAACTGCGGGTCGATGCCGACGATGCCGGAGCGGCGTTCCGCTTCTCCGGCCTTTACCGGCGCGCCGAGGGCGGCGTGCTGCAGCTCGACATGAAGCTGCCGGCCAAGGAGGGCGAGGCGACAATGGGGCTGTTGAACGCATTCGACTTCCGCATCCAGAACGAGCCGGTGCTCACCACCATCAACCAAGCCGCGACGACCCAGCGCGGCAATCCGCAGAACGGCGTCCAGACTGCCGGCATCCGCTTCGACCGGCTGCGCATGCCATTCGAGCGGCGGCCGGGCCAGTTCAAGCTCGGCGAGTCGGTGATCCGAGGTCCCAGCGTCGGCGCCACCATGGGCGGCACCATCGATTTCGCCGAGCACCGCATCGCTCTCGAGGGCACATTCATTCCCGCCTATCTCTTGAACAATCTTCTCAGCCGCGTACCGGTGCTGGGCCAGATCCTGATCGGCGGCCGGGATGAGGGCCTGGTGGCGCTGACCTTCGCCATCACCGGCTCCACCTCGGATCCCCAGGTCACGGTCAACCCGCTGTCCGTGGTCACGCCCGGGATCCTACGCAAGATCTTCAATTTCGGTCAGCCGTCGGTCGACGTCGGTGCCGACGCAGCGCCGGCGGACCCGGCCACAGGCGAATTGCCGTCACGCACAAGGCCTCCCGAAATCCAATGAGCGGTTCCCCCCCTACCAGGGCAGCGGGGCGCCTTCGGCGTGCAGGAACTGGCCTGTCCGCTGCAGCGTCAGCTCGTCGATCCGCGCAATCAAATTGGCGGCCGCGTCGGCGGGCTCGACCATCCCCGTACGGCCGGTCATCTCGGTTCTGACGTAGCCGGGGTGAAGGATGACGACGGAAATCCCCTTCGGTTTGAGATCGCGGGCAAGGGAGACGCCGATCATACTCGCCGCGGCCTTGGAGGCGCGGTAACCGTAGGCCCCTCCAGAGGTATTGTCGGCCAGCGAGCCCATCCGGCTGGTGATGATGGCAACCTTCGATCCCTTTTTCAGCGCCGCCAGCAGCGCCGCCGTGACACGGAGCGGCCCAAGCGCGTTGACCTCGAACTGGCGCCGCATACGGTCGAAGTCGAGATCTTCCAGCGTCTCGTGGCTCAGAATGCCGGCATTGTTGATCAGGATATCGACGGGTTTGCCGGCAACCGCTTGCGCGAACCGCCGCACGGAGGCCTCGTCGGTCACATCCACGCCTTCGTGACTCTCGACCTGCAGCGCCTTGAGCTGCGGCGAAGCGGAGCGGCACGCCGCGACGACCTCGTCTCCGCGCACGGCGAGATGGCGCGCCAGTTCAAGGCCGATGCCCCGATTGGCTCCCGTGACCACAATGCGTGCCAAGATCTTCTCGCCCTGACGAATTTTTCTAGACGGCGCGCAGCAGCGCGTGGCGCTTCTTGCCGACCGACAGCTTGATCACCCCCTCGCGCGTCAAGGCCTCGGGGGTCAGCGTCATCCGGGCATCGGAAACCGCTATGTCGTTGACCCTGACGCCGCCACCTTCGACCGCGCGGCGCGCCTCGCCGTTCGACTTGGCCAGGTTGGCGGAGACCAGCGCCCGCAACAGCCCATAACCGCCACGAAGTTCGTTGCGCGAGATCTCGACGCTCGGGAGGCCCTCGCCGAGGGTGCCTTCCTCGAAGGTCTTGCGCGCGGTTTCCTCGGCCAGTTCCGCTGCTTCGCGACCGTGCAGCAGCGCCGTCGCCTCGTTCGCCAGCAGCTTCTTGGCCTCGTTGATCTCCTCGCCCTTGAGCGCCTCCAGGCGATCGATCTCGTCGAGCGGCAGCTCGGTGAACAGGCGCAGAAAGCGCCCGACATCGGCATCCTCGGTGTTGCGCCAATATTGCCAGTAATCGTAGGGACCGAGCATGTCGGCGTTGAGCCACACCGCGCCGGCGGCCGTCTTGCCCATCTTGGCTCCCGAGGCGGTCGCCAAGAGCGGCGTCGTCAGGGCGAAAAGCTGCGCGCCTTCGACCCGGCGGGCGAGCTCGATGCCGTTGACGATATTGCCCCACTGGTCGGAGCCGCCCATCTGCAATGTGCAGCCATGCCGGCGGTTGAGCTCCAGGAAGTCGTAAGCCTGAAGGATCATGTAGTTGAATTCGAGGAACGTCAGCGGCTGCTCGCGGTCGAGCCTGAGCTTGACCGATTCGAAGGCCAGCATCCGATTGATGGTGAAGTGGCGGCCATAGTCGCGCAGGAAATCGATATAGTTGAGACGGTCGAGCCAGTCGGCATTGTTGGCCATCAGCGCATCGCCGGGTTTTTCGCCGAAGGTCAAGAAGCGCGCAAAGGTCTCTTTGATACTGGCCATGTTGGCGTCGATCTCGGCCGAGGTGAGAAGCTTGCGCGTCTCGTCCCGGCCGGAAGGGTCGCCGACCTTGGTCGTGCCGCCGCCCATTAGCGCGATCGGCTTTCCGCCGCACTTCTGCAACCAACGCAGGGTCATGATCGAAAGCAGATGGCCGACATGGAGCGACGGCGCGGTGCAGTCATAGCCGACATAGGCGGTAAGCCCGCCGGCACGGGCTGCCGCGTCGAGCGCGTCCGGGTGCGAGCATTGATGGATGAAGCCGCGCTCGGACAGCGCGCGCATGAAATCCGATTTGAAGCCCGCCATCGCCTTTCTGCTATATGTCGACCGAGGATTTGTCGATTCACCGGTGTCCGCGGCTCATGTATCAGCTTCGCATTTGGAATGCACGGATGAGATTGCCGTGAGCGCCGGGGAAAAGCCGCCGGTCCGCCGCGCCCTCGGGCTGATGAGCGGCACCTCCATGGACGGGATTGACGCGGCGATCCTTTCCACCGACGGCGAGGCCATCGCCGAATTCGGCGCGACGCTGTTTCGGCCCTATTCCGCCGACGAGCGGACGCTGCTGGCGGCGGCGCTCGACGCCGCCCCGGAACTCGCCGACCGGACCGCCCGCCCGCCGGCCCTGAAGGCGGCGGAAGCCGCCATCGAGGCCGCCCACATCGCCGCCGTCTCCGAACTCCTGGCGCAAGCGGGCCTTGCCGCGGAGGATCTCGACGTCATCGGCTTTCACGGCCACACGGTGCTGCACGACCCGGCGCGGCGGCTGACGGTGCAGATCGGCGATGGAGGCAGAATCGCGCAGGCGACCGGCATCGACACGGTCTGGGACATGCGGGCTGCCGACATGGAAGCGGGCGGGGAGGGCGCGCCGCTGGCGCCGGCGTTCCACCGCGCACTGGCGGAAGCATCGCGGATCGAACGGCCCGCCGTCATCGTCAATATCGGCGGCGTCGCCAACGTCACCTGGCTTGGGGAGGGCGGGGCGATGCTGGCCTTCGATTGCGGCCCGGGAAACGGGCTGATCGACGATCTGGTGCAAACACGCACCGGCCGCGCCATGGACGAGGGGGGCGCGCTGGCGTCACGCGGACAAGTGGACGAACGTGCGCTGGCGACGCTGCTGGCGCATCCATTTTTTGAAACTGTGCCACCTAAGTCTCTGGATCGACGGTATTTTTCTATTCGACCCGTCGCTGGGCTGAGCCTCGAGGACGCGGCCGCCACCCTGACCGGCCTTACGGCTGCGGCGATTATCGAGGCGGCCCGCTACATGCCGCAACTGCCGCGCATCTGGGTCCTTTCCGGCGGCGGCGCCCGCAATCCGGCGCTCATCGCGGCAATCCGCGCGCGCACCGATGCGCCGGTCACGACGGCAAGCGACCTTGGTTGGTCGGAAGAGTTCATCGAGGCGCAGGCATTCGCGTTTCTTGCCGTGCGCAGCCTGTGCGACCTGCCGCTGACCTTTCCCGGCACCACCGGGGTGCCGGAGCCCCTGACCGGCGGAAGGCTCGCCCATGCCCATCGCCCGCGCGCGGTCGGCGCGGCCGTGTCCGGCGCAGCCAAACAGGTCTCGCCGTCTGCCGAGCGCAACTTGGCGCCGATCATCGACGTGCTCGGGCCACACCTGCCGGAGGCGGGGCTGGTGCTCGAAATCGCAAGCGGCACCGGCCAGCATGCCGCTGCCTTCGGCCGCCGCTTCCCGCAACTCACATTTCAGCCGAGCGATCCCAATCCCTCGGCCCGCGCCAGCATCGAGGCCTGGCGGGCCGAGGCGGGGGCGAAAAACCTGCGAAAGCCCCTCGATCTCAACGTGACGGCGCCTGATTGGTGGACGCTGCTCGACACACCGGTGGCGGCGCTGATCGCCATCAATCTCATTCACATTTCGCCTTGGGCCGCGACCGAGGGGCTGTTCGCAGGCGCCGGCCGGCTCATCGCCGAAGGCGGCCTTGCCTATCTTTACGGTCCCTATAAGCGCGACGGCGCCCAAACGGCGGCATCAAACGCCGCGTTCGACGCCAGCCTGCGCCGAACCGACCCCGCCTGGGGGCTGCGCGACATCGCCGATGTGGCGGATGTCGCCGCCAGAAACGGCTTGCACCTCAAGGAGGTGGCGGCAATGCCCGCGAACAATTTTTCGCTGCTGTTTCGGAAACTGGCTCGCTAAGCCGCGTTGGCGCCCAAGGCGGCAAGCCGCTGGTCGACATAGTCGGCGACGCAGCCCACTGCCTCCCCGACCTTGCTTTCGAAGAAATGGTTGGCGCCGGTCACCGTCTGATGGTGGATGACGATGCCCTTCTGGGTCTTCAGGCGCTCGACCAGACCCTTGACCGCTTCCATCGGCACCACCGCGTCCTTGTCGCCGTGCAGGACCAGCCCGGAGGAAGGGCAGGGGGCGAGGAAACTGAAATCGTAAAGATTGGCCGGCGGGGCGATGGAAATGAAGCCATCGATCTCCGGTCGGCGCATCAGAAGCTGCATGCCGATCCAGGCGCCGAAGGAAAAGCCGGCGATCCAGCACGAACGCGCGTCCGGATTGAAGCTCTGCAGCCAGTCGAGCGCCGCGGCCGCATCGGAAAGCTCGCCCTGGCCGTGGTCGAAAATCCCCTGGCTGCGCCCGACGCCGCGGAAATTGAAGCGCAGCACCGCGAACTTGCGCTCCACGAACATGTAGTACAGCTCGTAGACCATCTGATTGTTCATGGTGCCGCCGAACTGCGGATGGGGGTGCAGGATGATGGCGATCGGCGCGTTTTCGATGCGGCCAGGCTGGTAACGCCCTTCGATGCGCCCCGCGGGACCCGTGAAAATGACTTCCGGCATTGCGTCTCCGTTCTATTTTTTGGCGGCTCGGAAGGGCCTCTCGCGTGTCCGGGCCGAGGCCTCGGCGTTCAGCGGCCAGTGGCTCGAAAATACGCCTTGCGAAACCGCTGACCGCGACTGATTCCTTGACTCGTCCGAGCGAAACTCCTATAGCCAGTTTAGAATAATTCGAAGCTGTTTCGTGCTGTCTGCGGCGTTCCCGGGAGGGCATCGCCGTCCCGTCGGCGGGCTTGTTTTGGCTCATTGCGGCCCTGCGCAGGCGGAAGCGCTCTTAATAGCACGGGGCAGGGGGCGAAAAGCAAGAACAAGCGGTTAAAGCGCCATTGCCCGGTTGGCGGTTGCGGGCTGACCCGCAAGTGGCCATTTAGGAAGGGAGAGCGGCGACTGCAAGGACAGCGGTCCGGGGCGTCGCCGCAAACACCGAAAAAACATGGCCAAGTCACGGATATATCTTGATTATAACGCAACGGCGCCGCTCCGCCCGGAGGCCGCGGAGGCGGTTGCGCACGCGCTCGGCGTCACCGGCAACGCTTCTTCCGTGCATGCGGAAGGCCGCGCCGTGCGCGCCATCGTCGAGAAGGCGCGTGGGCAGGTCGCAGCGCTCGCCGGCGCCGGCGAGGCACAGGTGATCTTCACCAGCGGCGGCACCGAAGCCAATAACCTTACCCTCGGCCCGAACCTGCACCGCAGCGGCGAGACGGCAGGGCTGTCGCGCCTGTTCGTCTCAGGGATCGAGCATCCGAGCGTCTTGTCGGGGCATCGTTTTGCCGGCGAAGCGGTCGAGCTCATTCCGGTGCTGGCGTCGGGCGTGGTCGATCTCGACTGGCTGAAGGCGCGGCTCGAGGCTTTGCCGGAGGATGAGGCATTCCTGGTCTCCGTCATGCTCGCCAACAATGAGACCGGTGTCATCCAGCCGCTCGCCGAGATCGCCGAATTGGTCCACACTTTTGGCGGTTTCGTGCATGGCGATGCGGTCCAGGCGGCGGGCAAGATGGAAATCGATTTGGCCGGACTCGGCGTCGATCTCATGAGCCTGTCGGCGCACAAGATCGGCGGGCCGCAGGGCGCCGGCGCCTTGATTGTCGCCGAGGGCGTCGTCATTGGCGATGGTCTGCTGCGCGGCGGTGGCCAGGAAGCCGGACGGCGCGGTGGCACCGAGAATGTGCCCGGCATCGCCGGATTCGGCGCCGCGGCAGTGGCGGCGGTGGAGGGGCTTTCGGATATGGCGCGGATTGGCGAATTACGCGACGAGGTCGAGGCCGGCGTGTGCCGGATTGCACCGGCCACCGCGATCATTGGCCGCGAGGCTGAGCGTCTCGCCAATACGCTATGTTTTTGCCCGCCGGGCTCGTCGGCGGAGACGTTGGTTATCGCCTTCGACCTCGCTGGTGTCGCGGTCAGCTCCGGGTCCGCCTGTTCTTCGGGCAAGGTTTCACCCTCCCACGTGCTACACGCGATGGGCATTGCCCGCGACACGGCGAAAGCCGCGGTGCGCGTGTCGCTGGGCTGGAGGACGGAGGCGGCCGAAGTCGGACGCTTCCTCGAGGTCTGGTCGGACATCTGGACCCGCGCCGGTGTCCGGGCGAGTGCCGCGTAGCAAAATGGGCGTGGAGAACGTATATTAGTATCTGACCAACCGGCGGCCCTTGAAGCCGCATGGCGTGGAGAGAGAAATGGCAGCAGTTCGGGAGACCATTGAGCAGGTCAAGAGCATCGATGTCGACAAGTACAAGTTCGGTTTCGTCACCGACATCGAGTCCGACAAGGCCCCCAAGGGGCTGAACGAAGACACGGTCCGCTTCATTTCGGCGAAGAAGGGCGAACCCGAATGGATGCTCGAATGGCGGCTTGAGGCCTATCGCCGCTGGCTGACCATGACCGAGCCCACCTGGGCCAACGTCCACCATCCGAAGATCGACTTCCAGGACCTCTATTACTACGCCGCGCCGAAGCGCAAGCCCGGCCCGGAAAGCCTCGACGAGGTCGATCCGGAGCTGCTGCGCACCTACGAGAAGCTCGGCATCCCGTTGCGCGAGCAGGAGATTCTCGCCGGGGTGCAGAGCCGCGTCGCGGTCGACGCTGTGTTCGATTCCGTTTCCGTCGCCACCACCTTCAAGGCGGAGCTCGCCAAGGCCGGCGTCATCTTCTGCCCGATGTCGGAGGCCGTCCGCGAGCACCCCGATCTGGTGCGCGAATATCTCAGCTCCGTGGTTCCGGTCAGCGACAATTTCTATGCGACGCTGAACTCGGCGGTGTTTTCCGACGGCTCCTTCGTCTACGTGCCCGAGGGCGTGCGCTGCCCGATGGAGCTGTCCACCTATTTCCGCATCAACGAGCGCAACACCGGCCAGTTCGAGCGCACGCTGATCATTGCCGAAAAGGGCTCCTACGTCAGCTATCTGGAGGGCTGTACGGCGCCGCAGCGCGACGAGAACCAGCTGCATGCGGCAGTCGTCGAGCTTATTGCCCACGACGACGCCGAGATCAAATATTCCACGGTGCAGAACTGGTATCCGGGTGACGCGGAGGGCAAGGGCGGCGTCTACAATTTCGTCACCAAGCGCGGCGACTGCCGCGGCCGCAACTCAAAGATTTCCTGGACCCAGGTCGAGACCGGCTCGGCGATCACCTGGAAATATCCGAGTTGCATCCTGCGCGGCGACGGCTCGCGCGGCGAGTTCTACTCGATCGCCATCTCCAACGGCCGCCAGCAGGTCGATTCCGGTACCAAGATGATCCATCTCGGCAAGAACACCATCAGCCGCATCATTTCCAAGGGCATTTCCGCCGGCAAGTCGTCGAACACCTATCGCGGCCGCGTCGCCGCCAACCCCAAAGCTACCGGCGCGCGCAACTTCACCCAGTGCGACTCGCTTCTCGTCGGCGACCAGTGCTCGGCCCACACCGTGCCCTATATCGAGGCCAAGAACTCGACCGTCACCCTGGAGCACGAAGCGACGACGTCCAAGATCTCGGACGATCAGCTGTTCTATTGCCTGCAGCGCGGCATGAGCGAGGAGGAGGCGGTGGCGCTGATTGTCAACGGCTTCTGCAAGGAAGTGCTGCAGCATCTGCCGATGGAGTTCGCCGTCGAGGCGCAGAAGCTGGTCGGGATCTCGCTCGAGGGCAGCGTTGGATGAACCGACCGGTTATCAATATTGACGAAGCGGCGTTGAAGGACCGTGCGCACGGCGCAAGCTTTGCCGTGAAATGGGGCCGCCTCGGTCCGGTCCTCGGCCTGACGTGCCTGGGTTGCGCGGTGCATGTGGTTGCGCCGGGAATGCGCGCCTTTCCGTTTCACCGGCATCATGTGGCGGACGAGCTGTTCTTCGTCGTCTCGGGCACCGGCGAATATCGCTTCGGCAAGCAGACCTATCCCTTGCGCGCCGGCGACGTCGTTGCCGCGCCGGCAGGCACCGAGGCGCATCAGATCATTAACACGGGCACGGAAGAGCTTCGCTATCTCGGCATCTCGACCACCGGCAGCGTCGACATCGTCGATTACCCGGATTCCGACAAAGTCGGCCTTGCCGCGGGGGTCAAGGACGCCGATCTCTCCACCGCGACCTATGTCGGCATGGGTCGCCTCACGGCTGCCGACTATTGGGATGGCGAACCCGACGACGATCAATAAGCCATTGGAAAGAAAATGAAATGCTTGAGATCAAGAATCTCCATGCCAGCGTCGACGGGCGCGAGATCCTGAAAGGCATCGACCTTAGCGTGCCCGCCGGCGAGGTGCACGCGATCATGGGCCCGAACGGCTCCGGCAAGTCGACGCTCTCTTACGTACTCGCCGGCCGCGAGGGCTATGAGGTCACCGAGGGCGCGGTTCTGATGGAAGGCCACGACCTGCTTGACATGGAGCCCGACGAGCGCGCCGCGGCGGGCCTGTTCCTCGCCTTCCAGTACCCGACCGAGATCCCTGGCGTGCCGACCATGACCTTCCTGCGCCACGCCGCCAACGCCCAGCGCAAGGCGCGCGGGGAGGGGGAGCTTTCGACCCCGGGCTTCATGCGGTTGGTCCGCGAAAAGGCCGACTTACTGAAGATTTCCATGGACATGTTGAAGCGTTCCGTGAATGTCGGCTTTTCCGGCGGCGAGAAGAAGCGCAACGAGATTCTGCAGATGGCGGTGCTGGCGCCGAAGCTGGCGGTGCTCGACGAGACCGATTCCGGCCTCGACATCGACGCGCTGAAGATCGTCGCCGACGGCGTCAACGCGCTGCGCGCGCCCGCGCGGGCAATGCTCGTCATTACCCACTATCAGCGCCTGCTCAACTATATCGTCCCCGACCGGGTGCATGTGATGCTCGACGGACGCATCGTGCGCTCCGGCGGCAAGGAGCTGGCGCTCGAGCTCGAAAAGAGCGGCTATGAACATTATACCGAGAGCGCGGCCTAGGCTGGATGCCATGAACATGGAGCTCAAACAGGTCAGGACCGAGGCGGAGACGGCGCTGGAAGGCTATTTCGCCGCGCGGCTTGCAGCCGGCGAACCGGCCTGGCTTGCCGCGCGCAGGCAGCAGGCCTTCGCGCAGCTTTCCGCCGCCGGCCTGCCCAACCGGCGCGTCGAGGCCTGGCACTTCACCGATCTGCGCCGGCACATGCGCGCGGCCTTCCCGCCGGCCGACCGCGCGGCGGCCGAGGCTGTTTCGGATGTGGCCGAGGACGATCCGTTCGCCGGCCTTGAGACCGCGCGGATCGTCCTCGTCAACGGCTTTCTGCGCCGCGACCTGTCGCAGCTTGACCTTCTGCCCGAGGGCGTGACGGTTGAGTCCTTTGGCGAGGCGGTGCAGGGAAAAGGCGGCGCGTTCGAGAAGGTTCTCGGCCGTGCCTTGAGCGGCAATGGCGGCGCCATCGCGGCACTTAACGATGCCTTCGCCGAGGACGGGCTCGTTCTCCGCATCGGCGAGAATGTCCAGGTTGCGACGCCGGTCCACCTGGTATTCGTCAACCACGCCGCAACGCCGCACGCGAGCCACGCGCGCAACCTTGTCCTTGTCGGCGCCGGCGCCCGGGCAAGCCTCATCGAAAGCCATGTCGGCAGCGGAGACTATCAGGCGAGCGCCCTGACCGAGATGCTGATCGGCGACGGCGCCGAGGTCGATCACGTCAAGCTGCAGGACCAGAGCCCGGCGGCGACCCATCTCGACCTCATGGCCGCCCGCCTCGGCGCGTCTTCCGCCTTTCGCACCTTCACGCTCGCCAAGAGCGGAAGCCTTGCCCGCAGCGAGCTGCGCGTCACCTTCGGCGGGCCGCGCGGCACGCTCGACGCCAGCGGCGCGCTTCTGGCCCGCGGCAGCCAGCATCTCGACGCGACGCTGTTCGTCGACCATGCGGTGCCGCAATGCGCGAGCCGCCAGCTTTACAAGGCGGTGCTGGACGAGACCGCCCGCGGCGTCTTCCAGGGCCGCATCCTGGTCCGCCCGCACGCCCAGAAGACCGATGGCCGCCAGTCGAGCCGCGCGCTGCTCCTGTCCGAGCGCGCGGAGATGGATTCCAAGCCGGAGCTCGAAATCTTCGCCGACGACGTGCAGTGCGCCCACGGCTCGACCACCGGCCGGCTCGACGAGGAGCCGCTGTTTTATCTGCGCGCCCGCGGCATCCCGCGCAAGGAGGCCGAGGCGCTCCTGGTCATCGCGTTCATCGCCGAGGCGCTGGAGCAGGTCAGAAGCGATGAGGTCCGCGCCGTGCTGCAGGAAATCAGTGAACAGTGGCTCGCCGGGCGGGAGGCGTGAGCATGGCGATGAGCGAGGCAAGGACGAGAACGAGCGCTGCCTTCGATGTCGAGCGCATCCGCGCCGATTTCCCGATTCTGTCGCGCGAGGTCTACGGCAAGCCGCTGGTCTATCTCGACAACGCCGCTTCGGCGCAGAAGCCCAAGGTCGTCATCGACACGGTGAACTACGCCTACAGTCACGAATATGCCAATGTGCATCGCGGCTTACACTATCTTTCCAACACGGTGACGCAGAAATACGAGGATGCGCGCGAAACGGTGCGCAAGTTCCTCAACGCAGCCAGCGCCGACGAGATCATCTTCACCCGCAACGCCACGGAAGCCATCAACCTCGCCGCCTATTCATTCGGCAACATGACCATCGGCGAGGGCGACGAAATCGTGCTGTCGATCATGGAGCACCATTCCAACATCGTGCCCTGGCACTTCCTGCGCGAGCGCAAGGGCGCGGTGCTGAAATGGTCGCCGATCACCGACGAGGGCGACTTCCTGATCGAAGAGTTCGAGAAGCTGCTCGGCCCGAAGACCAAGATGGTCGCCATCACCCACATGTCGAACGCGCTGGGGACCATCGTTCCGGTGAAGGAGGTCATCGCGCTGGCTCACGACCGCGGCATTCCGGTGCTGGTCGACGGCAGCCAGGCGGCGGTGCACATGCCCATCGACGTGCAGGACCTCGACTGCGACTTCTATGCCTTTACCGGCCATAAGGTCTATGGCCCTTCCGGGATCGGCGTGCTCTACGGCAAGCGCAAGCATCTCGACGCCATGCCGCCCTTCAACGGCGGCGGCGAAATGATCCGCGACGTGACCTGCGACTGGGTGACCTATGGCGATACGCCGCACAAATTCGAAGCCGGCACCCCGGCCATCGTCCAGGCGATCGGGCTTGCCACGGCGCTCGACTATGTGTTGGGCATCGGTCACGAAGCGCTCATGTCCCACGAGGCGGACCTGACCCGTTACGCCATGGAGCGTCTGTCGGCGATCAACAGCCTGCGCATCTTCGGCACGACCAAGAACAAGGCGGCGATCGTCTCCTTCGAGCTTGAAGGCGCCCATGCCCACGATGTCAGCACCATCATCGACCGGTCCGGCGTCGCCGTGCGCGCCGGCACCCATTGCACCCAGCCGCTGCTCGCCCGATTTGGCGTGACCTCGACATGCCGCGCATCCTTTGCCATGTATAATACCCGGGCCGAGGTCGATGCGCTTGCCGAGGCGCTGGAAAAGGCGCGCGGCTTTTTCGCCTGAGAACAAGCGAGTGACGAGATGAACAAGCCAACGGATCCAAAGCAGGTTACCGCGCAGACCTCGAAGAAGGCGCCGCCGCACGAGCTGCCCGAGCCCTGTGCGGCGACGGTCGAGGCGGTGAGGAGCGGCGAAGCTCATCCGGGCACGCCGAAGGGTCAATTGACGAGCGCGGAGATCGACCGCATGACCGCCGGCATCGTCGACGCGCTGAAGAGCGTCTACGACCCGGAAATCCCGGTCGACATCTACGATCTCGGCCTGATCTACAAGATCGACATCGACCATGACCGCAAGGTCGAGATCGACATGACGCTGACCGCGCCGGGCTGCCCGGTGGCCGGCGAGATGCCGATGTGGGTCGAAAACGCCGTTGGCGCGGTCGAGGGCGTGCAGAGCGTCAAGGTGAATATGGTCTTCGATCCGCCCTGGACCATGGACCGCATGACGGAAGACGCGAAGTTCGCGCTCAACCTGTTCTGAGCGCGCGCGGCGTTGAACCGCCTGCTCGCGGGGTCCATATTCGAGGCAGTGTCGATTTTCGATTGAGGAGAGAAGTGGCCCATGGCCACCCTGTCACGTCCCAAAATGCAGCTGATGACGCTGACCGATGCGGCCGTCGCGCGCATCCGCGAGCTGATCGCGGCGGCGAGCGGGCCGGTGGCGGGTCTGCGCGTCGGGGTCAAGAACGGCGGCTGCGCCGGCATGGCCTACACCATGGATTATGCGCGTGAGGCCGATCCCGGCGACGAGGTGGTAGAGGACAAGGGCGTCAAGGTCCTGATCGATCCCAAGGCGGTCCTGTTCCTGCTCGGCACCGAGATGGATTTCAAGCGCGACAAGCTCGCCTCCGGCTTCATCTTCAACAATCCGAACCAGGTCGGCGCCTGCGGCTGCGGCGAATCGGTGACGCTGCGCGCCGCCGGCGAGTCGATCGAGGCCGAAATCTCCTGATTTCGGACGAATCCGGGGGTCCCATGCCCCTCAGCGCCGAATACTCAGCCTTCATCGAGGATTTGCTGGCCCCGTTCGGCGCCGTCAACGTGCGGCGCATGTTCGGCGGCGGCGGCGTCTACCATGAAGGCGTGATGTTCGCGCTGATCGCCGACGACACGCTCTATCTCAAGGCCGACGCCGAGACCGAGGGGGACTTTGCCGCGGAGGGTTCGCGACCGTTCGAATATCGCGGCAAGAACCGCCCCATAAGCCTGTCCTACTGGCAAGTGCCCGAGCGGCTCTACGAGGATACCGACGAACTGGCCGAATGGGCCAGCCGCGCCTTCGCCGCGGCCTTGCGCGCGCAGAAGCCTGGCCGCGGCAGCAGAAGGTGAGGACGGGTTCAAGACCCATGCCCTACCTCTTGATATTCCTTATTTTCCTGCTACTCGGGCTCATCGCCACCTGCGCCCTTGCCTGAGAGCAAGAGACTTACGCTTTGCGGTGTCTTCCACTTTTTCTGTAAGCCAACTCAGTCGCGTTCCGTGCGCACCGGGCGCAACAGGAAAGCGGGGACGTGATCGCCGAGCCCGACGACCGGGGAGCCGTCCCTGCCGCCACGCTTGCGCGGCTCCTTGCCGCGCTTTTCGCCGCGCTCGGCGTCGCGGCGGCCGGCCTTGGCCGGCTTGGGCTTTTCGGCAGGCTTGGCTCTTGGCTTCTCCGCTGCGGCGGGCGCCTTTTCCTCGACCGCTGCGGGCCTGCCGTGGCGGCGCCGTTTCTTTCCCGCCGCGGCGCGGCGCGGCGCGCCCCGGCCACGCCTTTCGCCCTCGGGCGCGGCCACGGCTTCACCCGGCGCTGCTCCCTGCCAGGGAATGTCGAGGCCGGTCAGGCTATTGATCGCGCGCACATATTTCTTCTCGGCCGGGGTCACCAGCATGATCGTGGTGCCGGGGCGGCCGGCGCGTGCGGTACGGCCGATGCGGTGGACATAGTCCTCCGCGTGGGTCGGCACGTCGTAATTGAAAATGTGACTGACGTCGGGAATGTCGAGACCGCGCGCGGCAACGTCGCTGGCAACCAGCAGGATGATCTCGCCGTTGCGAAAGGCCTCGAGGGTCGCCGTGCGCGTATGCTGGTCCAGATCGCCATGCAGGGCGCCGGCGTTGAATCCGTGGCGCAGCAGCGAGCGGTGAACGACGGAAACGTCGCGCTTGCGGTTGCAGAAAATAATGGCGTTTTTCACGCCCTCCGCCTTGATCAGGGAGCGCAGGACGGCCCGCTTGGCCTTGGGCTCGCTCTCGGCCGAGACCAGAAACTGGGTAACGCCGGCGACCGTGGTGGCCGGCGGCGTTGCCTCGATGCGCACCGGATCGCGCAAGAAAGAGGCGACCAGGCGCTGGATCTCCGGCGGCATCGTGGCGGAAAAGAACAACGTCTGGCGGCGCGGCGGCAACAGCTTGCAGATGCGCTCGACGTCCGGGATGAAGCCCATGTCGAGCATCCGGTCGGCTTCGTCGATGACCAGGATCTCGACGGTGGTGAGAAGCAGCTTGCCGCGCTCGTAATGATCGAGCAGGCGGCCCGGCGTGGCGATCAGCACGTCGGCGCCGCGATCGAGCTTGCGATTCTGCTCGTCGAAGGAGACGCCGCCGATCAACAGCGCCACGGTGAGCTTGTGGTTCTTGCCGAGGACGGCGAAGGCTTCGGCGACCTGGGCGGCGAGCTCGCGGGTCGGCTCGACGATCAGGGTGCGCGGCATGCGCGCCCGGGCGCGGCCCGCCTCCAGGCGCGTCAGCATCGGCAGCGCGAAGGCGCCGGTCTTGCCGGTGCCGGTCTGGGCGATGCCGAGCACATCGCGGCCTTGCAGCGCGAGCGGGATCGCCTGTTCCTGAATCGGAGTCGGTGTCTCATAGCCCGCTGCCGCTACGGCATCGAGCACCTTCGGGCTTAGACCAAGTTCACTGAAATTCATCAGGTTGCAAAAAGGCCGATTTGCTTGCTGCGCCGGTTATTGCGGCCGCCCCCTGCGGGCACAACGATTTAGGCGCAACGGAACCGATTCACGGGCATGGCACAGTCCATCCGCCCGATTCGCGGCTCGAACTCCTATGATCATTGCTGGTTTGTCGCACGTTTGGCGGTCGGGTTTAAGGAAAAAATCGGTCATCTGCCGATTTACTTAACGCGTCCCGGTGTGGGCGCCGTTGAGCGTCGCGCCGGCAGCGGCCGGCGGCATGCGGGAGGGCCGGCGGCGGGGATCAGGGGGTCTCGGCCACATTCGACCGCTTTGAGTTCAAAATTGTTTTCAAGTTGCGAAAAGGTCACAGCTTCCGCCAGGCCGAGGGCGTATATTAAAGCATGCGGTACCAATGGACTATTGCGAGGCGAAGCATGAAAAAGCTGATCTTGGCCGGCGCTGCGAGTTTGCTCATGAGCGGGGCGGCGGTGGCGACCGACGCGCCTACGGCCGCCGAGCCGATGGCTTCGGGACCAGGCGTGACCTACGATTGGACCGGAAGCTATGTAGCCCTCTTCGCCGGTGGCGGCTGGGGTGATGTCGACGTCCACGACGTCAATGGTTACCAAGGCGCGCCTCCCGTGGGAGATTTCAGTTACGATGCCGACGGTTTTTACGGCGGCGTCCTGGGCGGCTATAACTGGCAGAACGGCAGCTGGGTGTTCGGCATCGAGGGCGAACTCGGCTATCTGGGGCTCGACGATTCGGCTCAGTATCCTCCCTATGTGGGCGTCCGCCTGCCGACTGACAGCAGGTCATCGATCGAGTCGGACTTTTTCGCGTCCCTGACCGGCCGCATCGGTCTTGCGGCGGGGAATATGCTCTTCTACCTCAAGGGCGGCGGCGCGGGCCTCAATACGGACGTATCGTTCATCGACACGGATCCGACGGGCTTAACGCTCGTATCGGGGACGAGCGCCAGCGACTTCATGGTCGGCTGGACGGCCGGCGGCGGGCTGGAGGTCATGTTGAACAACGGCTGGATCGCCCGCGGCGAGTATATGTATATGGATCTCGGCGACATCAATGTGGCCGCTACGGACTCCGGTGCTACGCTTAGGAATTTCAACCATGAGGTAGTGGTGCACACCGTCAAGGTGGCGGTCGGCAAGAAATTCTGAGCCCGGCCACAGCCGCAGCGCGATGGCATCGCGGCCCATGGTCTTGGTACGCCGGCGTATCCGCTAAGCGGGCGCCGGCGCGCTGTTCGGTCCGCCAGCTTCCCTGCCAGCGGATTGATATGCGGCCGTCGGGCATTTGCGTTTCGATTTCGGTCGTTCCGCCGCCCTCCGCGGCCCCCGATTCCTGATTCTGCCGATCGCCCCGAGCTTCGCCATCGATGCCGGCTACCCCGGCATCGATCCGGCAGGCGCAGTCCAGCCAACGGCGCCGCTGCCTGCTCTAAGGCAGCGAAATCTCCGCGATAACGGGCAGGTGGTCGGAGCCGATCGCCCGCCCGTTTCGCACCTCGACGATGCCAATGCCGCCGCGGGCCAGGACATGGTCGATGAGGAATTGCGGAAACAGCGGCCGCTGCGCCGGCCAGGTGGCGCCGAATGTGCGGCCGCGCACCATTCCGGTCGCCAGGGTGAGCCGGGTCATGGTCCACGACCACGGCGTAGTGTTGAAATCGCCGGCAAGCAGAAGCGGACCTCGAATGGGCTTCAGCGCCGCGATGAGACCGTCATAGTCGGCCCGCTGCCAGCTGGCGTTGAAGGGGCGGGCCATGTGTACCCCGTAGAAGGTGAATTCGCGCCCGTCGACATTGAACCGCGCGGTGACGGCGGGAGGGTTCGCATCGCCGCGGAGCATGGTGCGGGGCTCGATCATTTCCCGCTTCGACAATAGCGCCAGGCGGCACAGTCGCTGCCTCATGCAGTCGACCCGATAGGGATAGAGATCTCCGAGGTTGTCCAGCATCGGCGCCAGCGGCGTGTTGACCTCGAGCAGCAGCACGAGATCGGCGTCCTGGCGGCGCAGAAAAGTCTCGATGCGGCCGGGCTCGGCGTTGCGGCCCCAGACGTTGAGCGACACCACCTTGAGCACCGGATCGGCATCATCGGCCGTCGCCTTCAGCGCGAACGCCGGCGCGGCGAGCACCAGATTGACGAGCGCCAGGGCAAAGGCTCCCATCGCCAGCCGGCGCGCGCGCAACAGCACAAAGACCAAGATCAGCGCCACCGCGGTCTCCAGAAAATGCAGCCGCAAATGATTGATCAGGTCGAAGGGCGCAAACAGCGGCGCCAGCAGGCCGGCAAGCGTGATGACGAACAGTGCCACCAGCGCGAGGCCGAAAAACAGGGTCAGAAAGTGGCGCACAACGCTCGCTCAAATGTCGAGCGTGGCGGCGTCGGCGAATTCGGCGCGCTCTTGAATGAAGCTGAAGCGCGCCTCCGCCTTGGTTCCCATCAACCGGTCGACGGCGCGCGCCGCCTCCGTCTCCGCCTCCTCGGCCAGCACGACGCGCAACAGGGTGCGCTTGGCCGGGTGCATGGTCGTCTCCTTGAGTTGCGCCGGCATCATCTCGCCGAGGCCCTTGAAGCGGCCGATCTCGACCCTGCCGCGGCCGGTGAATTCGCGCGCCAGCAGTTCCTCCTTGTGCGCGTCGTCGCGGGCATAGACGGTCTTGCCACCCTGGCTGAGGCGGTAGAGCGGCGGCACGGCGAGATACAGGTGGCCGGAGCGGATGAGCCCCGGCATCTCGCGGAAAAAGAAGGTGATCAGCAAGGAGGCGATGTGCGCGCCGTCGACGTCGGCGTCGGTCATGATGATGACTCGTTCATAGCGCAAGTCGCTTTCCCGGTAGTGGCTCCCGGTGCCGCAGCCAAGCGCCTGGATCAGGTCGGCGAGCTGTTGGTTCGCCTTGACCTTGTCGCCGCCGGCGCTGGCGACATTGAGGATCTTGCCGCGCAGCGGCAGGATCGCCTGGCTTGCCCGGTTGCGCGCCTGCTTGGCCGAGCCGCCGGCCGAATCCCCCTCGACGATGAAGATCTCGGTGCCTGCGGCCGATTGCGCCGTGCAATCGGCAAGCTTGCCGGGCAGGCGCAGTTTGCGCGTCGCCGCCTTGCGGCTGACCTCGCGCTCCTGGCGCCGGCGCGCCCGCTCCTCGGCGCGCTCGATGATCCATTCGAGCAACCGCGTCGCCTGCGCCGGGTTTTGCGCCAGCCAATGGTCGAACGGGTCGCGCACCGCCTGCTCGACGATGCGGGTCGCTTCCTGGCTCGCCAGCTTGTCCTTGGTCTGGCCCTGGAACTCCGGCTCGCGCATGAACAGCGACAGCATCGCGCCAGCCGAGCCCATCACGTCGTCGGAGGTGATCTGCGCCGCCTTTCTGTTGCCGGAAAGCTCGCCATAGGCGCGCAGACCTTTGGTGAGCGCTGCCCGCAGGCCTGCCTCGTGCGTGCCGCCGTCGGCCGTCGGCACGGTATTGCAGTAAGACGAGATGAAGCCGTCGTCGTTGAACCAGGCGACCGCCCACTCGACGGCCCCGTCGCCGCCGTGCCGCTTGTTGCCGCCGGTGAACAGATCGCCGGTGACCAGCGTCTTGCCGGCGATCTCGGCGCTGAGGAAATCCTTCAATCCGCCGGGGAAGTGGAAGGTCTGGCTCGCCGGCACGCCGTCGCCGGCATTCAGCAGCTCCGGCGCGCAGGACCAGCGGATCTCGACGCCACCGAACAGATAGGCCTTCGAGCGCGCCATTGTGAACAGGCGCCTGGGCGAAAACCGCGCGCTCTTGCCGAAAATCTCCGGGTCCGGCCGGAAGCGCACCGCGGTGCCGCGGCGGTTGTGCACGGGGCCGAGATGCTTGAGCCGGCCGGTCGGCTTCCCGCGCGCAAAAGTCTGACCGTAGAGCTGCTGGCCGCGCGCGACCTCCACTTCAAGTGTCTCCGACAGCGCGTTGACGACCGAGACGCCGACGCCGTGCAAGCCGCCCGAGGTCTCATACGCTTTCGAGTTGAACTTGCCGCCGGCATGCAGCGTCGTCATGATCACTTCGAGCGCCGAACGGTCTGTGAATTTCGGGTGCCGGTCCACGGGGATGCCGCGGCCATTGTCGCTGACGGTCAGGAACCCGTCGGCGGCGAGATTGACCTCGATCCGCGAGGCGTGGCCGGCGAGCGCCTCGTCCATGCAATTGTCTATGACCTCGGCGAACAGGTGGTGCAGGCCCTTTTCGTCGGTGCCGCCGATGTACATGCCGGGCCGCCGGCGCACCGGCTCCAGCCCCTCGAGCACTTCGATTTGGGCGGCGTTATAAGCGGCTTCGGACAAGGTCTTGCCTCCCCGCGCGCCTGCTGGCGCCGGCGGCGGGTCGAGATCGTCGAACAGGGTTTGGATCTTGGGCATAAGCTACTGGAAAGCCGCTCAGGTTAACAACCGTTTAACGCGATTCGCGCGAAATCATGGCATTTCCGCGGCCCTTAGGCGAGGTCGAACGGGGGACGCCAGCATGGATCCAGTCTCCCTGGCTTGGTCCTTACGGCTGCGCTAACGTCGCTAGAGCGGTTCATGGTTATAGGGGATCAATTCGATGGGCCAAATCGGTTCATCCGGGCAGGCGCGGCGCGACGCGCGATACGGGATATCGGGCGAGCGCCGCAACGAACCCGGTGGGCCGATTTGGCCCACCGAAGGCCGGGTTCTTTTGCGCCGTGGCGGTGTTGCGGCTGTTGGCCGATGCA
>JAUYJB010000144.1 GCA_030688605.1 Hyphomicrobiales bacterium | reverse complement strand
CGCCTCCGCGGCCGTCCCGTGGGGATCGTGCCGTTCGCGGGCACCCGGTCCACCTGCGTCATTGCCTGCTCCAAGGAAGCGAAGGCCCGGGGGGTGAAAAACGTGATGGCGGTCGCGGAGGCGCTGCGGATCTGTCCCGATATGGTGCTGGCGCCGCAAAGCCCCGATCTCTACCGGCGGGCGCACAACGCGCTGTTAAGCGAGATTGCCGCCGTCATTCCCATTGCCGCCGTCAAATCCATCGACGAACTCACCTGCGATCTGGAGTCGCGGGATATCGGCGATCCCGAGGGCCTGGCCAGCCGGATCAAGAGACGCATCCGCGACCATGTCGGTCCTTACATCACCTGTTCCATCGGCTTCGCGGCCAACCGACAGCTTGCGAAGATCGCCGGCAAGATGAACAAGCCGGACGGCGTGACGATCTGGCGGCCGCAAGACATGCCGGGACCGCTCCTGCCCGTTCCTTTCGCGAAGATTCCCGGCATCGGCAGCCGCATGGAGCGCCGCCTGGCGCGCGCCGGCGTCTTCGACACGGCGGGCCTGCTGGCGCTCCAGCCCAAACAGATGCGCAAGCTGTGGAACAACGTCACCGGGGAACGCCTCTGGTATGCGTTGCACGGCTACGACGTGAAAACCCCGCCTTCACGCCGGGGCATGTTCGGACATGGCCGCGTGCTGCCCCCGGCGCTGCGCAGCATGGAGCACGCGCGCGGCTTCTCGCGCCTGTTGCTCGTCAAGGCCGCGCGCCGGATGCGCCGCGCGGGCTTTTTTGCCGGGCGCCTGTGGCTGTGGCTGGCCATGCGCGAGGACCGCTGGTTCGGGCAATGGACGCTGCCGGCCGTGCGTGACGACCGGGCCTGCCTGGTCGCGCTCGAAACGTTGTGGACGCAGGCGAGACGCGCCTTGCCCGAAAGCGCCAGGATCATCCGTATCGGCGTGACGCTGCTCGACCTTTCTCCGGCGAGCGAACGGCAGCTCGATCTGTTCCTGAACGACGACCGGGAGCGGCGGCGCTGGGAGACGCTCAGCGCCGCAATGGATCGTCTCAATGCCCGCTATGGAAAGACCGTGCTCAGCATCGGCCCGTGGACGCCGCCGCCCGGCGGCCATGCCGGCGGCAAGATTTCCTATACGCGGATTCCGCAGGCGGAGGATTTCTGGTAATGAACTGGAAACGCGAGCTTCAGTTGCGCGACATCGACCGGGATCAGCGCGTCGAGGCCACGTGCAAGCGGTGCGGCCATACCCATTATGTCGATGTCGTCGCGCTGTTCCGGCAGCGGGAACTGCAATTCATCTACATCGACGAGCTGGAGCGGATGATCGTTTGCAAGGCACGTCCTTGCGACGGCCCGGTCAGGCTCGCCCTTGTCCATGACAGGGAAACGGAGGGATTTACCGGCGGTCTGGCATAAGACCGGTCCGGGCCCGTTTTGGCCCTGTTTCGGCCACTTCCGTCGCCGTTCGTGGCGTCTGCCGGCCGCGGGCCGCAAAGGGTGCCAGATTGGCACCCTTTGCGTGCATACCGTCCCTGGTAGGGTTTTTGCGGCTCATCGCGGCCCCGCCCTCAATTGTCACGCGTTGGATGTCGAAGTCGACCGGCGTCCGGCGGTCCATGGCCATCAGCGCGTCGAGGGCGTCTGGATTGGTCTCGAGGCGCAGGCGATCGAGCGGCAGCTCGGGGACAATGGCGCGCCTGATCTCCTCCGACGCGCCGTTGCCCGCGAAGACCGCCCGCGGCGGCCGGAACGCGACGCTGAACGGCACGCGAACCGGTCCCGCGATCATCGTGCCGGCAACCCGCAAAACTTTGAAATCATCGGCTGTCATCGTCGATATCCTCATCCTCTTGTTCTTTCCCGACCCGGCCTTCATCCCTCAGCGCCTCTTGGTTGAAGGAGTCGCGACACACGGCCTTATCTTTCGACCGTCACGCGGTCGATTTGAAACACGGCGCCATTGTCGAAGCGGATGCCGCGTTCTATGGCGCGCCCGCGGCCGGCGCCGCCGGCGAAGCGGACCGTTTGCCACGCCGTGTCGTGGCACGGCATGTTGGCTACGTTCGTGGCGATGAATTGCTTGACCGCTTCGGGGCAGGGGGCGTCCGGCTGGATGGCGTCCAGGCCGACGTCGCCGGCGATGAATCCCGGGATCCGGAACTCGCCGTCGAACGGCACGGTGACCGCGCCGGTGGTGATGGTGCCGCTGAAAAGGAGCCGTGGCATGGCGCGCCCGCGGTCCGCTACGCCGCGGCCGGGCCCGCCAGCTTCATGGCGGCGCGGCTGCCTTCCTTGAGCCGCTTGATGACGAAGGGGTCGAGCGGCTCCTCGGGCGGGGCCCCGAAGATGCGCCTGAGCGGCAGGTCGTCGATCATGCCGTCCTCCGCCGGATCGAGCCGGGCGACGCTGACGTCGGTCAGGTCCCAACTGGCGGCGACGTCGTCGAAGTTGACGATGCTGCCGCGTGACAGCACGACGACCAGGTTGATCACCGCCAGGGAATCATAGCCGGCGGTGGAGAGGTAGGCGCCGTGATGGGCGAGGAAGCGCTCTCGCGCCCGGATCGCCAGCGAGATGGGGCAGGGCATGTCCGCCGCTTCCTGGGCGTTCCCGGGACTCGCCTCTTGTTCGTTCCCGGTCGGGCCTTTGGCCCTCCCCGCCTGTTGTTCTTTCCCCGTCGGGGCTGCGCCCCTCCACGCCTCTTGATCTTTCCCCGTCGGGGCTGCGCGCCTCCACGTCTCATCGGACCGCCACGAGGCGATGCCCTGGCGCTCCGGGTCCCAGGGCGCGGCCTTCCAGCGGCCGTTTCCGAGATCCCCGAACATGACGAGGTGGATCTCGTCCAGGCTGCCGGCGAACAGGGCGACGACGGCGCCGGGATCGCGATCGAACCAGTCCCCGGT
>JAUYJB010000143.1 GCA_030688605.1 Hyphomicrobiales bacterium | reverse complement strand
TGGACCGGATCGTGGGGACGGAACGCGCTGTCGGTCTCCAATATGTTCGATCCTCAGCGGCGCTCGGAACAGCTTTACGACTGGCCGATCAGCGGGCGCTTCGTCAAGAATTTGGCTCGGGGTTCGGACGCCACCGACAAGTTCTACGGCCTCATCTCGGAAACCGGGGGAAGACTGGAACGCCGCAACAACGCCTACAACGAGATGATTTCGCGCGGGCAGGAAGATCAGGCGTCGAAATTCTACGACACGCTGTCGGACGACGAGAAGGTCTGGGTCGCGCTGAATACGATGGAGTCGGCCGATGAAAAGCGCCTGCATCCTTTGAGAAGGGCATCGGACGTGCTCAGGGTATTTTCCGGAATGCGCCGCGACGTGGCCGAACGGAACATCGTTGCGGTGCTGACCAAACGCAAGATCGACATCAATCCGACGATCGCATCCGCCATTGCCGATCAGCTCGGCCGATGGGCGGCGGCGGAATCCAGAAACGCCATGATCGTGGTCGGAGAACCAGGCTGGGCACAACGCGAGATCATGGACGTGTCGCCGTACATGGACGCCATCCGGCAACTCTCTCCGGAAGTCGCGGTAGAGATCGAGGACCGGCTTCGGAAGTCCAAGGTGCTGCCGTTCGAGGGCGTGCGGACGATCTGGCCGGAACTCCGGCAACGTCTGCTTGACGACGGCCCGGACGCCTTCGTGCGCGATCTGCGGGGCGATGCCATGGGCGTCACCGACAGGCCAGCACAGGCGCCGGAAGTCGAACGTACCTCGGAGGGCGAGCCGACAACCATCCGTCGCGGTGCGGCGCTCGGCAATATCGTGCGCGGCGAAGACGGCCGCATTGCGCAGGTGATCGGTCCGGACGGCCGGGTGCTTGCCGATGTGAGAGACCGAGATTCGCGCGGTCGTATCCGGCGGGTGAGAACCGGCATTCTCGATCGCGCCGTGGTCCGCGATGAGGACGACCGCGCCATGCAACTCGCCGCGTAGAGGGAACAGTCGCCCAATGCCCGTGACCTATACCAATGCCGTCAAGGCGGCTCGCATGTCGGCGACTCGCACTCACTTTGCCGGCGGTTCGCTGGATATCGTGGCCGCCAGCGGGACGATTCTTGCGACGTTCAAACTGACGGCCAAGGGCGGCGAAGTGAATGGCAACGTCTGGAATATGGCGTTCGAGTCAGGGTCGGTCATGGCCGACGCAACGGGTGTGCCGTCATCGGCGCAGGTCAAGTCAGCCAGTGGGGCGGCCGGCATCAGCGGGCTAAAGATCGGCAAGGACGGCGATGTTGCGTTGAGCTACGCGGGCAAGGGCGAACAGAAGATTCACGCCGGGCAGGACGTTAAGCTGACTGCCGCGGCGATCTTTCATGCGTGATCCTCCGCGCTATGGGGAAGGGGTGCCGAGAAAGACGTAGCCGGTGCAGGTTTCGTCAGGCGCAAGTTCAACCGGCGGCCTGAACAGCGTCTCGCCATCCGGCATTCTCTCGGCGTCAACAATCATCGTTCGCGTGCTGCCGTTCTGGTGAGTGATGGTCAACTCGACCTTCATCGCCCCATTCCCGCGCGGCTTCCAGAACTTGAAGAAAGGCAACGCCATGCGGCTCACGCTAGCAGGTAGGGCGCTTGGATGACAACCAGCATCACAATTGATAGCGCCGGGCATTCTCGATGCCAATAGTATCCTCGGTCATCTCCGCTGACGACGCGCAGGCCGATGGCCGCCGCTATATCCGCGAGGTCCATACGGATCAGCATGGGCGGGAGCATGTCGTCCTGTACCTCGCCCCGGCTGTTTGGGACGCGGAAGCCGTCATGGCTGCGAGGGTGGCCAGCCTCGATGTCGGGCTGCGGAACGGCGAGATCGCCAACAACATCGCGCAAGCCTTCGCGCAGGGTTCGCTTGCGGTGACCTCGCTGGAATACTCGACAGTGGCGCAGAACGGCGTCGGGTTCCGGCAGGCTTACCAGACCGCCACGTCGTTCGAGGCGATGATGATGGGCGATCTTCTGTCAACGCTCACCGATGCCGTCCTGCGAACAGCGTTTGGCATCACACAGCAGCAGGTGGTGACGTTGCGCGCCAATAAGCTGACTCCCGCATCTGAAGCCGCCACGGCGATGCGTGCCATGACCGGGAACGGTGTCTGATGGCCCACGTTTACGTTGACAGCAACGCCGCCGGTGGTGCTGACGGCACGTCGTGGGCCGATGCCTACACGACGCTGAAGGCGGCGGCGGAAGCGGCAGGCACGGCGGCCGGCGATAACATCTGGGTCGCACACGATCATGCCGAGACACAAGCCTCGGCGATGACCATCGCACCAAAGAACACCGAAGCCGCGCCGGGTACGATAGTTGCAGTCAACAAGGCCGGCAGCGTGCCGCCGGTCAGTGCGGACCTGGTCGCCACGCCCACAGCGACGGTCACAACCACCGGGGCCAATGCGATGACCCTCAACGGGGCTTCGACTTACTGGTACGGCATCACGTTCAATTGCGGTTCCGGGGCGGTCAATTCGGGTCTTCTAATTGGTAACGGCACCGGCAACTTCCACGATATTTTTGAGAATTGCGCTCTCAAGAAGCTTGGCACGAATAACAACCAAGCCGGCATCAGATTGGGTCCGTCGCGGGATGGCCGCGTGACCCTGAAGAATACAACAGTGGAATTTGGCAATACAGCCGATGGCATGGCGTTCTTGGGCTGGACTACGTGGTTCGATACGGCCCCGGCGATTGTCGGCGCGACAATCCCAACGGTACTTGTTCGCGCGCTTGCCACTGCGTCCGGCACAACAAGGATGTCGGGGCTTGATCTGACTGCGTTGGCAGGCGGTACGATAATCGGTGCCGGCGCGATCCAGACGGCGCTTATCCGAAACTGCAAACTCGATGCGACCGCCGTTGTTGCAGAAACGCCGACTGGCCACGGCCATGATGTCGTATTAATCAACTCCGATAGCGGCGACACCAACTACCGGACGGAGAAATACAGTTACGCCGGCACGCTGACCACCGAGACGACCATCGTTCGGTCGGGCGGTGCATCGGACGGCACGACGCCAATCGCATGGAAGCTCGTCACGACGGCCAACTCCGAATTGCAAGCGGCGTTCGAGTCGCTGCCAATCACGATCTGGAACGACACGCTCAGCGAAATCACCCTCGACATCGAGGGCATCTGGGGCGACGGCGCGGTTCCTGACAACAACGAAATCTGGATGGAAGTCGATTATCTCGGCGATGGCGATTTCCCGATTTCCTCGCGCGTCTCGACCGGCCTTGCCGATTTCCTCGCCACGCCGGCCGCACTCTCGGCCGGTTCCGGCACATGGGGCGGTTCGACAACCAAGTTCAAGATGAGCGCCACGTTCACGCCCGCCGAGAAGGGGCCGATCATGGTTCGCATCTTCGCGGCGGCGGCATCCTCAACCTTCTACATCGATCCCAAAATCGTAGTGAGCTAGACCAGTGGCCCGGCAGTACATTCTTGCCGGCGCAGGCGGTGCCGTTTATGTCAACGAGACCGGCGACCGGCAATATATCCTCGCGCCGGGCGTCTATCTGAATGACACGGCGACCGCGTCAGGTGATGCAGCCGGGTCCGCGTCTATCACAATCACGGCGACGGCCGACGTTGATGTGTCGGCAACGGCAAGTGTTACGGTTTCGGTTGCTGGCGTTCTTGCGGCTACCGCCGACGTGGCAGGCGCGGCAAGCATTGTCGTCACGGCAACGGGAGTTGGTCTACCTCAATTCATAGATGGCGCTGGTACGGCGACCATCATCGTCACAGCCGAGGCTACCGGGGACTCCATCGGCGGCGCTGCCATTGCCCGTGAGTTCCCCTACTCCCTATACCGCCGCAAAAAGAAGCCGCAAACGGCATGGCTGGAGGGCACCAAGCCCGCCGTCATTCCAACCGTCAAGCCGGTTGTCGTCAAAGTCCCGAAGCCTTCGCCGCCGGTTCTGCTTCAACCGAAGCCGCAACCCAAGCCGCGCCGCAAGCCGACACTGGTTGTCCAGCCGCCGGTTATTCCGACGCCGGTCGCCTCGCTCCGCCTTGCCGCTACCGAGGAAGGGCTGGACCGGGCAGTATTCCAAGCCGAGGTCTTTTTCACTCCGGTCAGTGCCACACTGTCCACTCGTGAAATCGGCAACGACAACATTCGTTTGCAGGGCAGCGTCAGCGGGCTCAGCTACGACGAAGACGACATCGAAGTGCTGGCGATCGCTCTAGGTGTCTATGCCGAGGAACTGGCGCCGGAAGTCCGGAATCCGAGACGCAGGCGGCGGCGCTAGAAGAAGGGCGGTAGCTGCACTCCACACCAGCGCAGCACGAGCCACAGCGGCCAGAACGCTTGAAGGATCGCCTGCCCGCCCATGTCCCGCCACCATTCGAAGAAACCGATGGGCGGCCAGCTACGCACGCTGGCATCGATCACGAAATAGACGTAGCCGAGAAGATAAACACCGAGGACGGCGTTGCCCCACCACGTCTTGGGCATGCCTGCGTTCGGCTTCCGCGATTTCCCCCGTCTCATCGCGGCGGAACCTACTGCAAAACACCTGAGAGAGCAAAAGGAGCTTCATGCCGGACCCGCAGCACGTCGCCATCGTCGGCCTCGGCCCGTCAGCCCATGCCTACATCGATACGGTCGAAGCCCACGGTGGCCGTCACGCCTTCTGCGACGAAACCTGGGTCATCAATTCCTACGGCGATGTGCTCGCTCACGACCGCGTCTTCCACATGGACGATGTGCGGGTGACGCTCGACGATCCGGACCCAAAAATTCAGGCGATGATCCGATGGCTCCGGACACATCCCGGCCCGGTCTACACCTCGCGTCCCCACGTCGAGTTTCCGGGGATGGTCGCCTATCCGCTGGAGGACGTGCTGAATTCCGTCGGGGCCGCGTACTTCAACAACTCGGTCGCCTACGCCGTCGCCTTCGCGCTGTTCCTGAAGGTGAAGAAGATCAGCCTCTACGGTTGCGACTACGCATGGGTGAAGGACGGCCATGAGGGCAGGGGCCGCGCTTGTGTCGAGTTCTGGCTGGGAGTGGCAGCCGCGTCCGGCGTCAATGTGCATGTCTCGAAAATCTCGACGCTCATGGATGCGAACGCGCCGGAGCGAAAGTTCTACGGCTACGAGGCCACACATCTTCGCGTCGAGCAGGTTGAAGATCGGCTCAAGGTGACGATGACACCACGCACCGCAGTCAAGGCAACACTGGATCTCGAATCGCGCTGACGACCGTCACGCACAGAACGAAATCACCGGCCGCCTTCGGGCGGTTTTTCTTTGGGGCAACACAGGAGATTCCCCATGTCCGCTGCTAACCAATTCGAAAATGATATCCTTGATCTGGTCTTCGCCGCTGCGACCAAGGCGGGACTGTTTCAGGACGCCACCGACGGCATCTCGGTGCTGTGGACGTCACTCCACGACGCCAACCCCGACGAAGCCGGCACGCAGGAAACCAACGAGGCGACTTACGGCGGCTACGCCCGCGTATCGGTCGCCAGATCGACGGCCGGCTTCGTCGTCACCAACAACAGCGTCAGCCCGGCAGCGGCCATCTCGTTTCCGGAGGCGACCGGCGGCAGCACGACGGTCACACATTTCGGACTCGGCACGGCATCGAGCGGCGCCGGGCAGCTCCTCGTCTACGGTACCGTTTCTCCCAACATCGCCGTGTCGACCTCGGTGACGCCTAGGCTTACCACGGCAACCGCAGTTACAATCGACGCCTCATGGATCGCCACGGCAGTTGGAACGTGGTTGCTCTTCAAGATGGGAGTGCTGTCATGGGTGGCAAGCCTCGCGGCAATCCAGTAACCGACGAGCAGATCATCGCTTCGTACCGAGAGACATTCTCTTCGTACAAGACCGCCGGTGCGTGCGGCTTAGCGAGTTCGACGGTCGAGCGCGTGCTCAGGCGTCACGGCGAGCCACGACGCGGTCTGGAAATCTACCGGGAGAGAGCGCGGAAGTTTCGCGGACAGGAGATGGCTATCCGCGAAGCGTATGAGGCTGGCGCGACGTATCGCCAACTCCGTGAGCAATTCGGCGGACAGGCGGACTACGCGATAAAGCAGGCCATCAAGCGCGCTGGCGGAACGCTGCGTGCTAATCCGGCGCCTCTATTGAAGGACGGTGAACTCGACAAAATCAAAGAACTAAATGCCGGCGGTATGGGGCAAGTCGGTATCTCTATCGCCATCGGGCGGTCACAATCCTTCGTCAGCCGCACGATGCGTCAACACAATATCTCGACGCAATGGGCGCGCGGTGCGCAGCACAATCAATGGAAGGGCGGTCGCTACGTCGACAGCCAAGGCTATGTGCATGTGTGGGTCAGCCCAGACGATCCATTGAGCGTGATGACGACGAGAGACAACTATGCGCGTGAACATCGCGTCGTCATGGCACGCAAGCTCGGGCGCCCGCTCAGAAAAGAAGAAACGGTCCACCACATCAACGGCGACAATGGTGACAACCGCCCTGAGAACCTGCAACTCAGGAACGGAAGGCACGGCAAGGGCGTCGTGCTGTGTTGTCTCGATTGCGGCTCTCGCAACGTAGGGCCGACACCGATCCACTGAACGATTTCATCGGTAGGTTCCGCCCATGATCGGCAACAACATCGGTTCGCCGATCGGCGGCGTCATTCTCGCAGTTACCGAGAACGCAGCCGGGGCGGCGTTCATCACCGTCGCCACGACCAGCACTTCAGCCGACGGAGACGGAACAGCCGAGATTACAGCGACATCCACTGCCGTCGGTGCATCCATCGCGGAAGCAGCCGGAACGGCCAGCATTGCGTTTGATGCTGTCGCCATCGTTCCCGACATGGAGGGGACGGCCTCGGTCGCCGTCGCGGCATCCGGTATTGGCAACTCGATAAACGAGGCGGTCGGAACGGCGGCGGTTACGCTCACGGTCTCCGGCGTGATCCTTCGGCTGTACGCGAGCGGAGTTGTCAAGATGCTGGGTCATCACGAGCCGACGATCGATCTCGATGCACGCCATGACGCGGCGATCGTGCTTGGCGGATACCACGAACCCACAGCCGCCTTGAGCGGTCTGATCGAGGCGGCCTGATGGCTCAGCAACAGCAAAACTTCGTCATGTTCGCCGGCGACACCAAGACGCTTCGCGTCACGGTGCGCGACAACGAGGATAACGCCGTTGATCTGACCTCTGCGTCGATCAAGTGGGAGTGCGGACGTTCCTACGGCAAGGCTTCGACGATCAGCAAGGCGACGGGAGGCTCGGGCATCACCATCACCGATGCGACGGGCGGTGAGTTCGAAGTGCTGCTCGATGCCGACGACACCGAAGACCAGGCGGGCGTCTTCTACCACGAGGCCGAAGTCACCTTTTCCGACGACACCATATCGACCGTGCTTTCCGGGACGATGACGGTGCAGCGCGTCTTGATCGAGGCGACCTGAGATGCCAGACGTAGCCGATCTCGTCCACGAGACGACCGTTGGAACAGGTACAGGCAACCTGACCCTCGCGGCCGTGCTCGGCAAGCGCACCTTCAACACAGCATTCGGAACCGGGGGCACCGATCTTTTCGACTACTTCATTTCCAACCGCGCCGCGGCGGAATGGGAAGTCGGCACCGGGCATTTGTCCGACGCCACCACGCTGGTTCGGGATACGGTGGTCCTCAGCTCGAATTCGAACAATGCGGTGAACTTCTCCGCCGGCACCAAGGATGTTGCCAACGACGCTCCGGCGAGCGTCCGGAACGCGCTGGTGTTTGCGTCCGAGGCTGAAGCCAAAGCCGGAACGTCCACAACGACGTATATGAACCCGCTGCGGACGAAGCAGGCGATCGATGCCTTCAACCAACTGCTGCATGTCCGCGACGAGAAGGCGGCCGGGACTCAAGGCGGTACGTTTACCGCGGGCGACTGGCGGACGCGCACGCTGAACACTTCTCTGACGAACGAGATAACCGGAGCGTCGCTCGGGTCAAACCAGATCACACTACCGGCCGGGACGTACTACATCGACGCGGTGCTGCCGTTTACCAACGGCGCTGCGGCCGTTCACAAAGGTCGCCTTCAGAACATTACGGATACGACAACGACGGTCTTGGGCAATAACGTACAGGCGGTCAATTCTGGTTCGTCGGGAGCATCCAATAGTGTTTTTGGAAAATTCACAATCGCCGCTGAGAAAGTCTTTGAGGTTCAGCATCGAACAACCACCACGCGCTCTAATGATGGCTTCGGAGCCGATTCCTCTTTCGCAACGGAAGTCTATGCCGACGTGCAAATATGGAAGATCGGGTAATCACGCGATGCTGTTGTGCGCCGTCCTTCGCACCGTATCGATTGCCCGCCGCACCTTCCGCTGCCAACGTGCGCCGACTGACAGTCGTTGTCGCGTGCCGATTGTCGAAGCCACTGGCGCCCGCGATGCACGGTACGGGAGGACTGCCATACTCGGAACGCCGTGAAGCCAGAAACGGTCAACAAAATCGTCAACCGGCTCGGCCCACTCCTGCGCCTCGGCAGCGAAACGACGCCCGGCTTCCGGCGTCAGTGCGTAAGCCTGTGAACCACTCGGGCCTTTCAGGTAACGGACAATGCGGTAGCCGTCGCCGGCATCCGAAACGTCGACATGTGGTCTTTGAATAAGGCCACAGAGACGGACGAAGATAGCGCCACCGGCAATAGCGACTTCGGCTTTCCGCAGGGCTTCGGGAAATCGATCGTCGAGATCAACGTCATCTTCAAGAACGGTAATCGGCTCGCCTAGGGCTTCACATTCGGCCCACAGGCGGGCGTGACTGGCAAAACAGGCGGCCTCGCCCGGACTGAGAAATCCGCCGTAGCGAGCGGCGAGACCCGGACGAAAACGACCGGCGGTAAGATGCTCTCCGCATGCGCCGTCGACCGCCCGGAAGAACGTGTGCTCGATACCGAGGTTCGTGAGGCGCGCGCTCATCGCCTGTCTGCGGTCGGCTGACCGTTCCAAGTTGATGACGAATACACGCATTGCCGCCTTCTTACCCGCCCCCCCCGGCAGGGGGCAAGAGACAACCCCGGAACAGTCAAGATGCTCAAGTCTGCGATCATCGCCGGGGCGCTCCTGCTTGTCATTTCGGCGGGGGCGGAATCGGCGCCAAAGCAGGTGATCGAGGCCATTATCAAGGTTGAGTCCGGTGGACGGGCCCATGTTACCGGCAGCGCCGGTGAGATCGGGCTCATGCAGATCCGGTGTCAGTCGGCGAGGGGCATTGGCTTCAAGGGCAACTGCCGCGATCTCTACGATGCTAGGACGAACGTCCGCTGGGGCACGGCGTACTTCGCGGAAGCGCTGCGCTCAGCCGGCGGGCATCTCGATACAGCCATCTCGCGCTATCAGCGCGGCATCTACTCTAAATATCGTGGCTGTTCTGCCTATTGCCGCAAGGTGAAGGCGGCGATGCGATGAGCGAGGTCCGGCTTCCCGCACCCGTCAAGGCGACATTCGTTCCTGACGTCGACGATCGGCCCGACCTTCCCGGCGCCTTCGGTTACTACGTCCATGGAGATACCGGCTCTGAGGTTATGCGCGGGCTGATCTACTCGTGTCCTTGCGGCTGCGGTGTGTTGCACGCTTTGCCGTTTCATCCGCTCAGCGCGGACGACCTCAAAAACGAACGTCATGGGTGGACGTGGGACGGAAACCGCGAGACGCCCACACTCTCGCCGAGCATCCATAGCCACGATGGCGGACGAGACGGCCCGACGCACTGGCACGGCTACTTGCGCAAAGGGGTCTTCGTTCAGGCATGACCACCGAAACCAAGATTCCCGGCCTCAAGGTCGCGCACCAGATCATCACGCCGACGTGCCGGGTGAACCGAAGCAACGCGGGCGCGATCGATGAGGCCGTCGACCGGGTCGCTGCGACCTACCGAAGGTACGCAGGCGATCCGAACAATGCCGGCGTCAACTGGCATCTCGTGCTGACCCGAGACGCGCCAGACGAAGTTTAAGCCTCGGCTTTCCGTCGCCTAGCATCCTGAAGATTGAGCAGGTCGACCAGGTCGTCGGCGTCCTCAAGTGACAACCGGATCTGCGGCGCACCGTTCACCTGCGCCGGCCAGCCCGTGAAGCGGTCGACGACCCGCCAACCGCGGCGGCTCCGCTCCCGTTCCATCTCGTAGCGATCGTTCATGCCGGCATCCAACACCGGCATCGCGGATCGCGCAATCCCTTCCCACAACATCGGAGTACCGAATGACGGACATGAAAGCCGTTCAACGACGGCTGGCCGAGCTTGGCTTTGATCCGGGCAAGATTGACGGCCTCGCAGGCAAGAAGACGACGGCTGCGGTTGTTGCTTTCCAGATCGCCAGTGGGCTTGCCGCCGATGGCAAGGTTGGTCCGCGAACCAGCGCGGCGCTGTTCCCTGACAAGCCGATCACGCGGCCCGAAGGCGCTGCCATACCGAAGCCGTCCGCGACGGGCGGGCCGTGGCCGCTCCAAAAGGACTGCATGAAGTTCTACGGCGGTGTTGGCTTGAACCAGGTCATGCTTGATCTGCCCTATCCCATGCGGCTGGCGTGGGCAAAGAACACCATCGTCAGGCGGATATCGTGCCATCAGAAGGTAGCGGCCAGCGCCGGGCGCGCATTTGCGAAGATCGCGCGCCACTACCCGGAAGCGCAACGCAAGGATATGGGCCTCGATCTGTTCGGCGGTTGCCTGAACGTCCGCAAGATGCGCGGCGGCTCATCCTACTCGATGCACTCATGGGGCATCGCAATCGACTTCGACCCGGAGCGCAACCAGCTCAAATGGAAGCGGGATCGAGCGCGTCTCGCCAAGCCGGACGCGGAAGCATTCTGGAAATTCTGGGAGGAGGAGGGCTGGGTGTCGCTCGGTCGCGCCCGGAACTTTGACTGGATGCACGTTCAAGCGGCGCGGCTCTAGATGTGAGTCCACACGCGGCGAGACTTGATGTGGCTGATCCCGCCTTTTGACATTCGGTAATCTGCACCGATCTGCTCATAGGTTCTCTTGTCGGCGCGGATGGCGCGAACGTCATCCTCTGTGAGATGTGAATTGGCGTTCCGTTCGCCGCGAGGTGGCCGTGGTTTAACCCACCGATCTTTCGCGAACATGTCTCGTGTGTTGTCTCGGAACGTCCCGAGAAACAAGTGTTCTGGGTTTACGCAGGCGGGGTTGTCGCAGCGGTGGCAAACGACCGCCGCCGTGTCTGGCACGGCGACATAAAGCGCATAGGCGGCGCGGTGAGCGCGAAGGACTGAGCGCGGCGTGTTCCATCGGAAACGGCCGTAGCCACGATAGTCGCGGCTCCCCGTCCATATCCAGCAGCCGGACGGTTCTTTCGTCACCATCGCTTCAAACCGCCGGCGAACGGCATCGATGTCGGCGGGCAATTCAATCTTGATCATGTCGGCCATGAGTCGGATGTTTACACACCACCCCGCACCACTTCAAGGGCGCAATCTATCATGACCGAGTCCGCCGCAGCCAAGAAGGTGACGGCGGCCAAGGCTACTGCCGTCAAGGCGCTGGCCGGCGAAAAGAAGGCCATCCGGCGCGACGCTTATTCCAACGACAACTGGAACAAGCGCCGCAAGCTGATCTTCATCTCGCTCGGCTTCATCGGCGTCTGCGTCGCGTATCTGGTGTTTCTCGCACCCGATGATGTGCTGCGCCAGAATCTTGCCTATGCGCTCACGGGGGCGGGCGTGTCGATCATCGGCAGCTATGCCTTTGCCGCTACGTGGGACGACAACAACAAGCGCAGCACGCTTGCTCAGACCGATGTTGCGATGGTTGAGGCCGAGGTGGCGGCCGAAGCGGAGGAAGTGTGATGCTGGCGTTCCTGACCACGATCCTGCCGTTCATCTGGCACTACGGACTTGGCGCTGTCCTGCTCGGTGCGGCCGTGGTCCTCTACATGCTCACCGCGTTCAAGAGAGAGGCCATTTACCTCGCAGCTGCGGTGGCGGTTGGGTTGGTAGTCTATTCCGTGGGCCTGACCAACGGCATCAAATACGAACACGGCAAGCTCGTCGAGTATCAGCTTCAGGTGCAGACGGAAATCGCCAACGAAGTCGCTCGCCAGATGCGTATAGCGAATGCGGCGGTCGTGGCCCTTGAGACTGAACTTACCATCGCCGAACGGAGTGAAGCGGCGGCAACACAGGCGGCAGACGCCCTTCGCAATCTGATCGCGTCCCGTCCGGTCGTGCCGGGCCGTGGAGCCACGGAGGCCGACCTTGACGCGCTCAATTAGCGTGGTCGCTGGCAGGCCGGGCGCTAATCCGGCTCAGAGGGTTTCTCCCGGGCCTGACAGCCCTCGCGTCGCGTTAAGAGCCAGCTTCGTACTTCCCCAGAGTGCCTTAGGGGCTACGGCATCTGCTCGGCTTCGTTACCTCTGGCCCCGGGCACTAGCCGGGCGCGTGTCTGCTTTCAACGCCGCTGCCAGCAACAGAGAATCTACATGCTCCGAATCCCGTTCGCAAGCATAGTCGCCGTCCTGTCCCTGATTACCCTAGCAGGCTGTCAGAGCCGCCCTACAGGCGCAGCGGCGACGGTCCAACCACAACTGCCCCCGCTTCCAAGCAGGGCCGTGGCGACGTGCCAGAGGCCGGTGGCGGCCCTTGGTGACGACCTTGGGGTATTGGCTGCCGAATGGAAGGCCACGGCCGTCTGCGAAGGTGGCCGCAGAGCTTCGATCATCACGTTTTACAACGGGCTCAGGACGGGGCTGGCGGGACAGTGAGACGCAAGCCTTACACGTCTCGGGGCATTCGTCGCGTGCCGTGCGCTCGTTGCGGCGAGTCGAGTCACTATCAATGGAACATCTGCGCTGACAAGAACCGGCCACGCGGCATCTGTGCCGACTGTGACGTGAAGCTGAACGCGATGGTCATGCGCTGGATGTTCGGCCGCACGCGCGAAGCCGACATTACCGCATACCGTCAATTGGTGCGCCGGAGCGTTGCGGCGACATGAACCCAACTCCCGTCGCCACCTTCTCATGCATCGATCCATCCTCCATCCCCGAACGGATAGCGTCGTCTCCCGATCCGTTTGTGGTGCTGATCGTGGCCGTGCCGCTGATCCTCGTATGGCTGGCGGTAGGGCACTATGCGCTGGCGCTTCGACGGGCGGCCCGGCAACTCGCTCAACTCACTGTGGAACAGGCGGTGGCATGAATGGCATTTCCGAACGGAAACGGCGATGGCAAACGCCTTGAGCATTTTGCCGAGAACTCATGGGCGAAGATCGTCACCCGCTATGTCATGCCGGTGCTGCTCGCCATTGCCGGGTTTCTCGCCGTGCAGGCATTGAACGACATCAGGAACTCGACGAAATCCCTGTCCGAAACAGTCACCGCCATCATGCGCCAGATCGCGGCGGGTGACCGGAACATCGAACGACTCGATGGCCGGATCAATCTCACCGACCGGGTGAACGAGGAACAGGACCGAAGGCTGAGCGGTCACGACAACCGCTTGGAAGCCATCGGCCGTACTGTGTGGCCGACTAGGCCGGGGACGCCCTGATCATGCCCACGACTGCACGCCTCGCAAAGCTTGCCTTGGGCATTCTCGTCATTGGCTTTCTCGGATACCTGGTGATGTGTAATCGGGCAGATGCAGCCTTGAGCGGCGAACTCGAACCCGACAAGCCATGCCTCACAGAAGACGTGATGGCCGGGCGGCTGCTTAACGTGGTCAACACTGCCGGAGGTTTCGGCGGCATCATTCGCCGGCAGGCGCAATTCTTCGCCGACGAATCCCATCGCATGATGAACACGCCCCTGACGACAGTTTCGGTCATCCTGTTCTGGTATCGCGAGGCGGTGGCTGTTGCTGAAATCGACGGCAAGGGATGCCTTGGGCAGATGTATCCGATGCCCCGTGGGGCGTTTCACGAAATCATCAAGGCAATGCCGGCGAACCTGCCGAGCAACTAGGACTGAGGCGGGGGCGGTAGTGGCATCCAGTGGGTTATGTACCCCCTGTCATCGCCTTGATGGTAATATCTCCCGTTCGCCCACCAACACCCTACGGTTCTTCGCATTTCGTCATAGTGTTCCGGCTCGTCCTCCAAGACGTAGCATCTTGAAGCGATGGCGGGGCCGGATGCCTGCGGGTTCTTAGGCAGGTGAATCCACGCCAAGACGGTTTGTCCGTACGGCGCTGCTTCATTCGCCTGCCATTCCATTTCCAATCTCCATTTCTGAGCTTCCCCGCTGGGGAAGGGCCGTCATCACCCGATGGCGGCCACACGGATGCGATACTCGCGAACCGTCGTATCCCGTGAACTACCTGCCGGGGTTCGCTGTTCCCCCTCCATAGACTTGGCCGCCACATTCCTTCGGGGACGAGGCGGCCTTTTTGCGTTTCAGGATGCCATTTCGAGTTTGCGCAGCTTCGTCACCCACGAGCGCACGGCATGACCGATATCGTTCATTGACGAACGCTTGCGGTCGTTCCATTTGGCGGTGAATTTCGCCTTGGCGTCTTCGTCGGGAATAGCGGCAAGCGCCGCCTCAAAATCGTCGCGGTCGCCGATGACAATGGTATCCAATGCGTCGGCGACGCGCTTGTGCCACGGCTTGAACCCCTCGACCTTGTGGCCGAATGTTTCCTGCCACCACTCATTCGGATCGCCGCCGAAGATAAGGATTGGAGACGAGCGCGGATTATCCACGTCGAGTTCTTGAACGGAATAGCTGCCCTCGGACAGCATCAAAATTCCGAAGGCCAGCGCCTC
The DNA here is from genome assembly GCA_030688605.1 of Hyphomicrobiales bacterium. Taxonomy (NCBI): domain Bacteria; kingdom Pseudomonadati; phylum Pseudomonadota; class Alphaproteobacteria; order Hyphomicrobiales; species Hyphomicrobiales bacterium. The sequence goes on along the minus strand of JAUYJB010000143.1, from coordinate 2,573 downwards.
GAAATCGTCAGTCCGAAACGTGTACTTGTCGCTCGGATTAATCAGTTCCCAAGTTGGCATCTCGCAAACCCTTTCTTCATCCCCAAACCCCAACCCATCTTCCAATCAGATACACCCCGAACAACACCAGACCGATTAACATGAACAGATGGGCCTGGTGGAACAATGGTCAGGCGAGGGCCTTGTCAATCATGGCTCGATAGATGTGACAGCACGTCTCGAAGCCGGTCCTACGGTCGTCAGCATTCAGCCCGGCGATACCCTGCTCGTGCGTCGGTGTCCGCATTGCCTCAATAGCGGCGCGGGCTTGCTCCAATGACTTGACGATACGGGGCGCGGCCATCACGTCCGCAATGTCTGAGTGACGCTCGGCCTCGTTACGCGCGCCAAGTCGTGCAAGGCGGTGATCCGCGGATTTCCACGCGGCCGGATCAATAGCCCGCGCAACCCGCTCTTTCATCGTCACCTCTCCCATCACCTTCTCCCATCCTACGAGCCGGGAACGGCCCCGCCAACGTTTCGCCAACGATACCCGTGAACCGACGCGGAACATTCATTGGAATTTAACACCGTTTCGCATTGAATTGATTGAACTTTCCGGCAAGGGCGCGGCGCTCATAACGATCTGGTTGCAGGTTCGAGTCCTGCCGGGCCCACCAATGATCGCCTTGATTCTTGCCTTCCGCTCGCCGTCATCCGCCAACGATTGGGCCAACGATACGCGCTTGCCGTAGCCGAGTGCGTCCGCGGCCTCCCGCTGGAAGTCGGGATGGTGATGGCCGTAGACATCGCGCAACACCTTCTCCGACATGCCGAGGAATCCGGCCGCCTCCCATAGCGACGCGCCGGCCTGCATCAGCCACGTCGCGGCGGTGTGACGGAGCGTGTGCGGCGAGACCCGACCTTCCAGCCCTGCGAGATCGACCGCCGATCCGAAGCCGGTCTTGACGCTCCTGACGGGCTTTCCCCTCCACTCGACGAAATGCCCTTGCGCCGGCGCCATGCGGGCCCAGCGCCGCATGTGGGCCAGCAACCGGTCTGGAAGCCGCACCGGCGGCTGGCGCTTCCTGGTGGCCTTCCTGCCGATCGCGAGGCGGTAGAACACGCCCCGGTCGAGATCGACCCACGAGCGGCCTTCCGCCGGCGCCGGCGACGCCGCGGCGATCGCGCCGGCGCGCGTGCCGGTGTAGATGCCGATCAGGATGAACTTGGCGAGATGCCGGAGCGGATACTTTCCGGTCTGCACGCGCTCGCCCTTCATCGGGCCGCGGTGGAGCGTCTGCACCTCGCGGTAGCGCCAGCAGATCCACAAGAGATCGGCGGCCTCGGCGCGCGTCAGCCAGCGATCGCGCGGCTGACCCTTCTCCGGGAGTGAAACCATGATGATCTCGCGGTGCAGCCCTTCCTTGGCGTGATACTTGATCGCCGCACGGAGGTCCTCCAGCTCGCGCCTCGATGCGGCCCTGGCGCCGCGCCATTCGGCATACTCCCGGCACGTCGCACCGGTCACCTCGCCGAGCCGCCGGTTCTGCCAGAAGCGATTGAGCCGTTCGATCCGGGCCAGCAGCTTGTCCGGATCTGAAACGCGGGGCAGTGCCTCGTCGACATAGAGCGACAGCACGTCCGCGACGGCTATTGCATCCGCGCTGGCCGCCCGGCGGGACGGTGCGTAGCTTCGGGCGATGTAGTCGTGGAGTGCCCTGTCAGCACCTTCAACTTCGCGCTCAAGGCATCCTGTGGCGATATGTCGGCCTCGGTGGAGGATGATCCAGGTGGCGGGCCTGACGGCTCCGGTGCGCTTGTCTCGCCGGGCTTTGCGGAGCCAGAGCCGCGGGCGTTTTGCTCCTCGCATCGCTTCAGCATCTCCTCGATCGCGCTCGGCCGGACCAGCACCTGCCGGCCGAGCCGGACGACGGTCAGGTTGCCGCGCCGGCGCTCGGCCTGCAGGGTTGCTGGCCGGCATTGCCCACGAAGCAGGGTCTTGCAGGCTTCCGCCAGCGTGATCGGGGCGTCGTCCCCGCTATTCAGCGGATCGCCGATTGATGCTGGCATACCCCGGCTCATGCTGGCAGGCCCCGGATCGTTGCGGCTGGCAGCTTCCCGGCGTACATCGTGAAAAGTTCGCCGGCTGGATCGTCCTTCCATCGGTGAATCTTGACCAAGCCGCGCCGTTCCAATCGCCGGCAAATGCGCTCGTCCTCCTGCGCGATTTCCCGAACGGTTTGCAGTGCATCATCATAGACCGGCAGCGACGCCAGAAACTGAAGCTCCTCGTCCGACAAGGCCGGCGGAAACTGTGGCAGTTCGCTGAACAGGCCCTCAGGCATCCGACTGGCCCGTGTTGGCGAATAGATCGTCGGCGGCTTTTGCGAGGCGTTGTCTTTGCTTGATGCCTTCGCGACGGGTCTTCGCGTCGTATCGGTTGTGGCACCGCTGGCACCATGCGCGGAGATTATCCAAGTCGCAGTTTTCCGGCTGGTGGTCGAGGTGTGCTACGGTAAGCACGATGCGAACGATGCGCAGGCGGATACCCTCGCCTGTGGCCGCGTCAGCGCACCAAGCGTAGTCGCCGG
>JAUYJB010000142.1 GCA_030688605.1 Hyphomicrobiales bacterium | reverse complement strand
CTCCGCAAGCACCAGTTCTCTTTCCTGAGGTCGTCCAATGCGCGCCATGATCCCCTCCCTGGCAGGAGCGAATCATGAATCCGTTCGCAAGATATGTAAATTTATTAATGGGACAGAACACTAGCAGGCTGTTGAAGAATTCACACGTTCGGCTTTGAGGATGGCCTCGTCGCCGAGGTGGTATGCGAACTCGACCTCGATCGAGCCATCGTCGAGCAGCTCGGCCGATCCGGAGCCTTTCACCTCGTCCATCTCGTCGAAGCCTTCCCAGGTGAAGAAGACCATGGACCGGCTGTATTCGAGCTCGAGGCCGGCCTGCATCGCGCCGAAGGCGATCTCGCCCCGGCCGTCGGCGCGGATGGTGATCGTGGCGGGTTCAACCAGATCGAGATGGTCGCGATCCCACAGATCGGCCTCGACGATGCGCCATCGACCGATCAGCCGGCAGCCGGCCGGGCCGGTCATGTCGGTGCCTCCATCAGCTTCGGCAATCGCACCAGATTGTAGGCCGCGGCCGCGAAGGTGAAGGCGAAGCCGACACGGACGACGCCCCGGAACCGGGTCTTGTTCTGGCCGGCCACGGTCTTGATCCAGCCGAACGCCTCCTCGATGCGCTTGCGGATGCGCTGGCTGACGGCGTAGCCGCCGTGCCGGGTGGTGCGTCCGTCGATCGCCGATCGTCGGCCGTTGGTGTGCTGCGCCACATGCGGCGTTATCCCCATCGAGCGCAGTTCGTTGACGAAGTCCTCGGCGTCGAAGCCTTTGTCCCCGCCAAGTGTGATCCGCCGCGGCCGGTCGGCATGAGGCTCGATCATGTGAAGCGCCGCCACCCGCTCGGCATGCCCGTCGGCCGGCGTCAGGCACGTGCCGACGAGAAGGCCGAAGCGGTTCTCCATCAAGCCGTGCCCCATGAAGCACAGCTTGGCCTCCTTGCCCGCCCCCTTGCGATAAAGCCTGGCATCGGGATCGGTGCTCGAGACGTGGGTTTCGTTCGACCGCTTCCGGCCGCGGAAGTCCGCTTCCCGGTTGCGCCCGCCGCCCGTCGGCGGCTCGTCTGAACCATCCCGCGGCTTGAAGCTCTTCATCGACGCCCAGGCCTCGATCAGCGTACCGTCGACCGAGAAGTGATCGGTGGACAAAAGCTTCTTCACCCGCGGCTGGGCCAGCACAGCGGCCAGGAACTTCGCCGCAATGTCGCCTTCGAGCAGCCGGTCGCGGTTCTTCGAAAACGTTGAATGGTTCCAGGCCGGATCATCCACCCCGAGCCCCACGAACCACCTGAACAGCAGATCGAACTCCAGCCGCTCCATCAACTGCCGCTCCGAGCGGATCGAATAGAACGCCTGCAGCAGCATCGCCCGCAGCAGCTTCTCCGGCGCGAGCGATGGTCGGCCGATCCGCGCGTAGAGCCGCGCAAAATCAACCTCCAACGCCGCAAGCGCCTCGTTCACAATGACCCGGATCACCAGCAGCGGATGGTCCCGACGAACCCGCGCCTCAAGGTCCACGTAGGAGAACAGCTCCCCCGTACGATCGTCCGTGCCCCGCACCATCACCCCCGGTTTGCTTCGATTTGCATCAACCGAGTGAATCACGATAGCGATCAAGCCGCGAGCCCCTTTTTCAACAGCCTGCTAAAGAAGGTTTTTGGAAGGGACAAATCGGATGCGGGCCCGGCAGGTCCGGCCGCGGGATGCATCCCCAAGTTGAGAGCGGGCGGAAGACCTGATATCGGTTGTTGCGCGTTACGCGGGAGTCAGTCACATGAAGGCCGGCTTTTGGGCATTAATCCTGAACGCGGCGGTGCTGATTTCGCCGGCGCCCGCCGTGGCGCAGGATTTCGACGCCGGCCTCAGCGCCTATAACATTGCTGATTATGCCACGGCGTTCGGTAACTGGTGGCCGCTGTCGATGCGCGGGGATGGCAAGTCCCAGGCCGCTCTCGGCTACCTCTATTTCAAGGGTCTGGGCGTCGGCCAGAACGCTTCGACGGCTGCGCTTTGGTTCAACCGCGCCGCCGACAAGGGCCAGCCGACCGCCCAGTTCTTCCTCGGCACGCTCTATCTGGAAGGCCGTGGGGTCAGCCGGGACTTCGCGAGGGCGTATATGTGGTGCGACCTTGCCCTATCCAACGGCTTTCCCGCCGGGCTTGCTTGCCGCGATGAGGCGGCCCTGCGGATGGACGCGGAGGATTTCGTGCGCTCCTCGCACATGACAGTGGAATGGCGCCGCGCGCATCAAAGCCGCTAGGGACGGCTCAGAGCCCACAAACCTTTGATTTGTCCGCGTAGTCTATTGATTTGTCCGCGTAGTCTATCCTCTATCTTTCTCGCCCCACCCCGTTTCTTGTCGAAAAATGCCGTCGGCGACGGCATTTCCAGTTGCACATACTATCGAATTGATCCAATCTAATTCCGAGGCGGCGTCCCATCATCAAGATGAAAAAAGCCGTCCGGCCGGCCCGAGTGGAGGCTCGCGCCGCCATGGTTGAGGAAAAGCTCAAGGGAGACGGCAATGTCGGGATTCTCTCCCCCGTTGCTCGACGACACGGTCGTGCAAGACGGAAATCCTGTTGACGATCCAGGGAATGCCAACCAACCGCTGAGCGAGATTGCTCGGGCGCGGATGTCGAGGCGCAACTTCATCAAAGGGGTCATCGCATCGGGCGCCACCGTGGCAGCCATGGGCTACATGTTCCGTGGCGGCGTGATCTCCCCGGCCCGCGCCCAACCCGGCGCGGTCGAGAGGCTGATCAGCTTGAAGGTCAACGGTCAGGTGCGCCGGGTGGACGTGCTGCCCTATGAGACACTTGCCAACACGCTGCGCTACAAGCTCGGCCTCACCGGCACCAAGCTCGGCTGCGACCGCGGCGAATGCGGCGCCTGCACGGTGACGGTCGACGACATCGCCTATTATTCCTGCACCACGCTGACTCACTCGGTTCGCGACCGGGAGATCACGACGGTGGAGGGCTTGGCGGGTCCCGATGGCCAGCTTCATCCGGTGCAGGCGGCATTCGTCGAGGAGCTGGGTCCGCAATGCGGCTACTGCACACCCGGCCAGATCATGTCCGCCGTGGCGCTGCTGAAATCCAACCCGAAGCCGACCGTCGAAGAGGCGCGTCTGGCGATGTCCGGCAATCTGTGCCGGTGCGGCGCCTACGACCACTATCTGAAATCGGTCATGCGTGCTGCTGGGGAGGCGTAAGATGGCTTACAAACTGCTCGGTCAGAATTTCCTTCCTCCGGACGTCCACGCCAAGGTCACCGGCCAGGCGAAATACGCGGAGGATTTCGTCGCGGAAGGCATGCTGCACGCAAAGCTCCTGTTGAGCCCGATGCCGCACGCCCGCGTGCGCAATATCGACACCTCCAAGGCGATGGCCATGGACGGCGTCGTGGCGATCATCACCGCCGACGACGTGCCGTCCTTCCCGCCGCCGCAAAATCCGATCCTCACCAACGAGCCGCACTATGTCGGTGAGCCGATTCTCGCCGTCGCCGCCGAAAGCGAGGAGATCGCGGCCGCCGCGATCGAGGCGATCGAGGTCGATCTGGAGCAGCTGCCCTTCACGGTGGATCCGCTCGACAGCCTGTTCCCCGGCGGACCGAACGCGCGCGAGGGCGGCAACGTCGCCAATGTGCGGCTCGATCTGCAGACGATCAAATGGGAGGCGACGGACTTCGCCACCAGCAAAAAGGACGAGCTGCCGAAGGGTCGTCCGGCCGAGGAGTGGTCTTACGGCGATCTGGAGGCCGGCTTCGCCAAGGCAAAGGTGGTGATCGAGGAGAGCTTCGTCACCGCCGGCGTATCGCACCACTCCATGGAGTCCCGCTCGGCGCTGGCCTATTGGCAGAATGGCAAGTGCTACGTTCACGGCTCCTCGCAGAGCCAGTCCTTCGTCGTTCCGGGCCTGGCGAACTATATCGGCATCAAGCCGAACGAGCTGGTTTTCGTCGCCGAGTTCTGCGGCGGCGGCTTCGGCTCCAAGGGCACTCCCTATCCGCTGCCCGCGATCCCGGCCCACCTTTCCAAGAAGGCCGGCCGGCCGGTGATGATGCGGGTCAGCCGCGAGGAGGAATATTTCCTCGGATCGGGCCGGCCCGCCTTCCAGGGCTGGGCGAAGATCGGCTTTGCCGAGAACGGTCGTATCACCGCGTTCGACATGTATGTCGTGCAGGACAACGGCCCGAATATCGGCTTCTGGGACTTCCGCAATTCCGGCCATACCGTCTCGATCGTCTACCAGCCGGAGGCGATGCGCTGGCGCGGCATCTCGGTCCTGACCAACACGCCGCCGCGCGGCCCGCAGCGCGGACCGGGCGAGAATCAGACGGCGCTCGCCATTGAGCCCTTGATCGACAAGGGGGCGAAGGAACTCGGGCTCGACCGGATGGAGGTCCGCCGGATCAATGCGCCCGACAATGACGGCAAGGAGGGCGAGGAGCAGGGTCCGCTGACCAGCGCCTACCTCAAGGATGCGCTCGACAAGGGCGCCGAGTTGTTCAACTGGGAGGAGAAGAAGCAGCTCTCCGGCCAGCGCAACGGTAGCAAGGTGATCGGCGTCGGGGTCGGCTCTGCCTACCATTCCGCCGGCTCCAGCGGCTTCGACGGGCTGGTGCGGATCACGCCCGACGGCAAGCTGCACGTGCACACCGGCGTCGGCAATCTCGGCACCTATTCCTATGCCGGTACGTCCCGCGTCGCCGCCGAGGTGCTCGGCTACGACTGGGACAATGTGATCCTGGAGCGCGGCCGGTCCGACAAACACCTGCCGTGGAACCTCGGCCAGTTCGGGTCCAACACGTCCTTCACCATGACCCGCACCAACTATGTCGCGGCCACGGACGCCAAGCAGAAGCTGCTGGAAATCGCCGCACAGGACCTGGGCGGCGCGCCGGAGGACTACGACCTGCAGGACGAGAAGGTGGTGTCCAAGTCGGACCCGGCGAAATCGATGAGCTTCGCCGATGCCGCCAGGCGGGCGGTCGAACTTGGCGGCAAATACAGCGGCCAGGAAATCCCCGAGGACATCAACCCGATGACCCGGGCTTCGGTTCAGGCCCTGGCGGGAAGCGGCCTCATCGGCGTCGCCAAGGACACGTTGCCCCAGCAGGGGCATACCCCGGCGCTTGCGGCGGGCTACATCCTGATCGAGCTCGATATAGAGACCGGCGGCGTGGAGATCAAGGAATATGTCGGCGTTGCCGACTGCGGCACCGTCATCCACCCGCAGAGCCTCTCCACGCAGGTGTCCGGCGGCGCTACGATGGGCTTCGGCCTCGCGACAACGGAGCGCATTGTCTATGACCCGGCGCTCGGCCTGCCGGCCAACGTCCAGCTCGACCAGGCCAAGCCCTTTACCTATCTCGACGTCCCCGTCGACATGAAGTGGGCGGCCGTGGAGCAGCCGGACCGGGCCAATCCGGTCGGCGCCAAGGGCATCGGCGAGCCGCTGGAGGGTTGCGCCGGGGCGGCGCTGATCTGCGCCATCTCCGACGCGCTCGGCGGTCATTACTTCAACCGCACGCCGGTGGTCCGGGACATGATCATCAACGCGCTGGCGGACAATCCGCAGTCCTACCAGCCGCTCAGCGTCAATACGATGTGAGGGAGGACAGTCATGCTGATCAAGGACGTCATTCCCGGATTCGAGCTCTACCAGCCTTCAACCATAGACGACGCGCTGACGCTGCTCGGCGAGCACGGGAAGAAAGCCTGGAAGATCGCCGGCGGCAATGACAGCCTGTCCTGGTTCAAGGACCGGGCGAAACGGCCGGAGGTGGTCATAGATCTCACCGGCATTGCCGAGATGAAGGGCATCCGGGCGACCGATGAGGGCATCGAAATCGGGGCGCTGACCTCGCTCACCGAAATCGAGCGGGACCCGATGATCAAGGAGAAGTACCGGGTCCTGGCGGATGCCGCCGGCAAGGTGGCGAGCCCCCAGATTCGCAATTCCGGCACCATCGGCGGAAACCTCAACCAGGACACCCGCTGCTGGTACTACCGCGCCGGTCTGCCCTGCTATCGGGCCGGCGGCAATACCTGCTTCGCCGACACCCCCGAAGCCATGAACCGCGAGCACACCATTTTCGATGCCAATCGATGCGTTGCCGTGACACCCTCGGATCTTGCGCCGGTCATGGTGGTACTTGACGCCAAGATGGTGCTGCGCAAGGCGGGCAGCGAGCGTGTCGTCGACGCGGAGGACTTTTTCATCGGGCCTGCCATCGACATCACCCGCATGACGGTGGTGGAACCCGACGAAATGCTGGTCGCGGTCCGGATTCCCGGCGATTGGGCCGGCGCCAAGTTCTACTTCGAGAAGGTGACCGACCGCCAGACCTGGGACTTCCCGCTGGTCAATGTCGCCGCCGCACTGAAGGTCAGCAACGGCGTGGTAGAACGGGCGCGCGTGGCCTGCGGCGGTGTGGAGTGCACGCCGCGGCGGATCACGGCCGCCGAGCAGGTGGTCACCGGCAAGACCGTCAATGAGGGCCTCATCCGGGCCGCCGGTCAGACTTCGACGCGCGGAGCGCGGCCGCTGAACTTCAACCATTTCAAGGTGCCGCTGATGGCCAACCTCGTGATGAGGGCCATCCGCAACGCCGCTTGAAGGCGCGGCAGGCAACATGGAGTGGGTCCGGGTCAGCCGTGGCGTATACAGCCAGAGCGAGCTCGTCGGGGCTGCCTGGGACCCGCTCTATCTTTTCGTCCTCGCCGGGGTGGCCTTCGTCATCTTGCACGCGCTCTACAAGGCGTTCTTGAGACCGAAGCCAGCCGCGGCACAGAAAGACTGAACCTAAGCGGATTTAACAGAACAGATGGCGGTTTCCAGTATCGGTTCCGGCCAGGATTACACGCGTCCCGACCGCCTCCTCAGGCACCGGTTGGCTGACCGGCTGTTCCATTGGATCATGGCGGTATCGGTGTTGGTGCTGGTCGTGACCGCATTCCTGCCGATCCTCGGCTTCAAGTTCAACTGGGTGCCGACCCATTGGATCACGGGGCTGGTGCTGACCGTTGTGACGCTGTTCCATATCGTCCGGGCGAGCATCTGGCAGAGCCTCGGCTCGATTGTCCCCGGCCCGCGCGACGTTGTCGACGGCTGGCGCATCGTCCGCCGCGCGCTGGTCGACCGGGCGGCGCCCCCGGTCCGTCAGGGCAAATATTCTGTCGCCCAGAAGCTTTATCATCTCGGTATCACCGTGCTGGTGCTGCTGATCATCGCCACGGGCCTCTTGATGCTGGCCAAGATCGACACCGAGCTGTGGCAGCGCAATCCCTACTTCCTGTCCTCCTATAGCTGGGGCCTGATCTATGTCATTCACGGCTATGCCAGCATGGCCTTGCTCAGCGGGCTGATCATCCATGTCTATTTCGCGCTCAGGCCGGAAAAGCTGTTCTTCACCCGATCGATGATCGTCGGGTGGATCACGCGCCGGGAATATCGTGATACCTTCGATCCCGCCCGCTGGTCGGCCGAGCAGGAGGAGCCTGCCGCCGAGACCGTTCCCGCGCGTTCGCAGGAACCGGCCGAATAGCCTCACTCTCACGAGTTTCAAGAAGAGAGCGGATCAAACGAATGAGCAGCAAGCCAAGCGTGGCCGAACGAATCGACGCGATCGAATCGGCCTATGAGTTCATGCTCGCCTATGCGGCGCAGGGCCGGCGCGGCACGGAGGGCGGGCCGTCGGACGAAATCCGCGACTATCTGGAGCGCTTCCAGGGGGCGCTCGAGGGGCTGGGCGCGGCTTGCAAGGCGGCTGTCGGCGAGGGCTCCGGCGCGGCGGCGCTCGCGCGGTTCCTGCCGACGCTCGATGCCGATGCCGAGAAGGCCGGCGCCGCGATCGGCCTCGTCACCGCGCAGGCCGCTATCAGCTCGCAGAAGATCGACAATCTCAACGCGTCGCTGCATGTCCGCACGCTTCTGACCGACATGTTCCTGGTCAGCGGCATGCTGCCCGAAGATGAGGCCCTGTAGGCTCGCCATGGCGGAGTTCTCTCTCGGCATCGTCGGGCTCGGCACAATGGGCGGGCCCATCGCCAAGCGTTTGGAAAATGAGGGCTTCGCGCCCCAGGTCGCCGATCCCAACCCGCAGACGCTGCAATATTACGTGGCCCAGGGCGGCGCCAGCCCGGCGGCGACGCCGCTCAATCTGGCGCAGCTCTCGCAGGTCATCCTGCTGGTTCTGCCGGATGACGCCGCGCTCCGCGAGGCGGTGAGCGGGCCGAACGGCATTATCCACGGCCTCAAGCCCAATGCCCTGGTCATCGACATGAGCGGCACGGCGCCGCAGACCGGTGCGGCGCTGTCGCGGGCCCTGGTGTCGCAAGGCGCGCACTGGGTCGAGGCTGTCCCGGTCGGATCGCCGAAGGACGCCGTGGCCGGATCGCTCAAGATCCTGGTCGCGGGCCGGACCGGGCCGGTCGAGCGCGCCATGCCGGTGCTCGAGGCGTTGGCGGATCAGGTGATCCGCACCGGACCGGTCGGCACGGCTGCATTGGCCAAGTCGCTCGCGGGCGCGCTTGCGGGATTGAATCTGGTGGCTACGGTCGAGGCGATGATCGTCTGCAAACGCCTCGGCCTGCAGCCCCAGGCCGCGATCGAGGTGCTGACCACCGTCTCCCCGACGCCGGGCGCTCTGCCGGATGCATTCGCGGAGCAAGTCCTCTCCAGACGGTTCGGCTCCGGTTATTCGCTTGCCGGGCTGCTGCGCGATATCGACCGTATCCAGGACGCGGCCCGCCATTCTGGCACGCCCGCCCCCCTGCTTGCGGCCACGCGCGAGATTTTCGCGGCGGCGAAGCTCAATGTGGAGACCTCGGATGATCATACCGAGGTGGTCCGCTGGCTTGAACGCATCGCCAAGACGGAGCTCGACGCCGGCGCGCCTGACTAGATGGGTTTGTGTCAACGGCGGAATAAAAACCGGCCAAGCGGCGGCGGAAAAGTCGGCCAGGCTGTGTCAGAGAAAACTGGCTTGAGCCGGTGGGGCGGTTTTCGTAGCGTCTGGGGATGAGAAATCCGTTCCGCTATTTCAACACTTTGCCTGAGATCATCCGCCTCGCGGTCATAATGTATGTCCGCTTTCCGCTGTCGTTGCGGTAGGTTGAAGATCTGCTCCATGAACGCGGCATCGACATCAGCTATGAAACGGTACGGGCCTGGTGGAACCGGTTCGGACCGATGTTTGCGGCCGAGATCAGAAGGAGGCGGTCAGCGTCGATGCGGCGCATGCCGCAAATGGGTGTAAATTCGCGCGCAACACCGCCCGCCGCCGAGCGACCGAGGTCATCATCGACCGTATCGATACGAGACCAGCCCAGCGCCGTCAGGCGATCACGCATGGCATATTGCAGGGCGCTGCTCTCGCGATTGTGGAGGACCTGATGGGCGGAGGACTGCCGCACATACAAGATAGCCTTGCGCTCCAGGTGGTGCGGCCTGATCTTCTCAGACATCATGACGCATCTCCTTCCGTTCCGGAGTGCGATCGCCGTCGGCATGGTCGAGGATCAGGCGGACCATCAGCTTCGTTAGCACCTGGCGCGTCTCCACAGGCAGCGCCTGCCATTGCGGCGTCTGCGCCGCCTCGGCGTCGTGCGGGTTGGAGAACAGATCGAACTGATATGTCTTGGGCGGGTGTGGCATGGACATCTCCCCGATTTGAGTCGTGAGAGCCCAATGCTGCGCTTAAATCCCGCATTTGAGATGGCGGGTCCGAGCAAGGCATCGCATCCTGTAGCAGCATCGCCAAAGCGCGGAGCGCAGCAACATCAACATGGGGAACAGCGCCGACCCGCCACGTCGCGCTGGCTGCACGATCGAACATCCAGGCCGGAACCTCCAGCCACCGATCGGATGCCCACCCAGAGAGGCTGCAGCGGAAAACCTCCCGGCCAGCCTTCTCGATCACCTCATGAACGTGAACTTGGCATCCGGCCCATGGATGCCGCGGATAAAGAAGTTCGCGCTTCTCGGTCCTGTGGGCGTTCCGTCGTCGTGTTGTACAACACCGAGCGGCCCCACTCGGCGCTGGCCGGCCGGACGCCGGCGGAAGCCTACGCGGCCGGGCGGCCTGTGGAGATGATGGACAAGGCTCGCGCCTTGCCCACATCCCCACAGGCTCAGCAGCATCGGCAGGACGTGGTAAACAGGATTCTGGCGGCATGATCAGAAACCGGAATACACCTTAACCAGGCCGCCAACCTGTCCAATGAAGTGGGACCACCTCAAAATTCATCGTCGCCACATAGATCCATCATGTCACGTTAACGGCCGGAACCCCCAACCAAGCCCCAAAAGATTCAGCTTCTTGATTGTAAAAGTATCGAAAGCGGGAGAGCGGCCGGAGTCGAATTCTACTAACCATCGGACGCAACTGACGCAAGAAGATCGTTTGCATTCCGCGTTAGTGAGACGTCAAGCATTCGTAGACTTCATGGGGATGGGGCGTGCGCCTGCGACAAAGGGAGAATGCCATGACGCAAGGCGCGAGCGACGCCGAACGACCCATCGACGCGGGGCAGTTCAAGTTGGGATGGGGCAGCTGACGTCATCGCCACCATGCTGCGCCGCCTCGGCATCGACCATATCGCGCTCAATCCAGGGGCCAGCTATCGCGGGCTGCACGACAGCCTGGTCAACTTTCTCGGCAATCGCGATCCGGAGATCCTGGTCGCCTTGCACGAGGAAAACGCGGTGGCGATCGCCCACGGCTATGCCAAGGTAACCGAACGGGCGATGGCCGTGGCGGTACACTCGAATGTCGGGCTGATGCACGGCTCCATGGCGATCTTCAACGCTTGGTGCGACCGGGCGCCGATGCTGATCCTCGGCGCGACGGGGCCGATGGATGCGACACGGCGCCGGCCCTGGATCGAATGGATCCACACGGCGAAGGACCAGGCGGCGATGATCCGCAATTTCATCAAATGGGACGACGAGCCGGGCTCGGCGCAGGCGGCCGTCGAGTCCCTGTTGCGGGGCTGGCAGATCACCCACAGGGCGCCGCGCGCCCCGGTCTATCTCTGTTTCGATGTCGCGCTGCAAGAGGACCCGGTCGAAGCGGAGTTCAAATTTCCGGCGCTTGAACGGTTCGACCCCGGCGAAGTGCCGGTCCCCTCGCCGGAGAGCCTCGCTCGGGCGGCGGATCTGCTGGCGAATGCGCGCCGTCCCCTGATCCTGGCGGGCCGCGTCTCCCGCGATCCCGAAGACTGGCAGCGGCGCGTGCGCCTCGCCGAGCTGCTGGGCGCCCGGGTGCTGACGGACCTGAAGGTTGCCGCCGCTTTCCCGACGGATCACCCGCTCCACGCCGCGCCCGCCGGCATTCGTCTCGGCGCCCCGGCGCAGGAGTATGTGCGGCGGGCCGACGTGATCCTCGGCCTCGATTGGGTCGATCCGGGCGGCACGTTCGAGGCGGTGTTCGGCAGCGCGTCGCCGCCGGCGAAATTCATCAATTGCACGGTGGACTACGGCCTGCACAATGGCTGGTCGATGGATTATTTCGCCCTGCCGGCGGCCGACGTGGCGCTCAATGTGGAGCCGGACATGGCGGTGAGATCGCTGCTGCCGGAGGTCGAAAGGCGCCTTGCCGCGGCCGCGAAGAAGGCATCGGATTGGCCGGCGGAGACCGCGAAGAAACCTGCAAATTCCACCGGAAACGCAAACAAAATCAACTACCACGCCATCGGGGCCGCGCTGACGCGGGCCTTGGCCGGGCGGCCGGCGAGCATCGTCAAGCTGCCGCTGCGCTGGCCCGGCGACGCGCTGACTTTCCGCGGGCCGCTCGACTATGTCGGCGGCGACGGGGGAGGCGGCGTCGGCACCGGGCCGGGGCTGGCGGTGGGGGCGGCGCTGGCGCTGAAGGGCACCGGGCGGCTTTCCGTGGCGATCATGGGCGACGGCGACTGCCTGATGGGGGTGACGGCGCTGTGGACGGCGCGCAAATACGCCATCCCGCTATTGCTCGTCGTCGCCAATAACCGCAGCTATTTCAACGATGTACGCCACCAGGAGCACGTCGCCGAAGCGCGCGGCCGGCCGGTCGAGAACCGCTGGATCGGCCAGCGCATCGACGATCCCGCCCCCGATCTCGCCACCGTCGCGAAAGGATTCGGATGGACATCCGTCGGGCCTCTCAGCGCGGAATCCTCGTTGTTCGACGCGTTTGAACGCGGTTTGAGCGCGGTTGAGCGCGGTGAGTGTTGGCTGATCGACGTTCACATAGAAGGCGGCGGGTAAATCCGCCGGGGAGGACCAAGAAGATGCTGTTCATCCATAACGACGTGGTCGAGACGGTCCTGACCATGGCCGACTGCATCGACGCCCTGGAAAAAGCGTTCCGCCAGATCCCGAGCGGCGGGGCGATCCACCGGCCGCGCATCGACATGTATGTGCCGTGCGAGCGCGACGACGGCTATTACCGCTGGGGCACGATGGAAGGCGCCAACGACGGGATCTTCGCCATCCGCATGAAGTCCGACGTCATGACCTGGCCGCGCGACGCGGCGGGCAACCCGCGGGAGAACAAATATTGCGTCCAGCCGGGCACCTTCTGCGGCCTGATCATGCTGTTCAGCACCCGGAACGGCGAGCCGCTGGCGCTGATCAATGACGGCGTGCTGCAGCATATGCGGGTGGGCGCGGGCGCCGGCATCGGGGCCAAGCATCTCGCGCGCCGCGACGCCGCCACGGTCGGCATGCTCGGCTCCGGCGGCATGGCGCGCACCTTTCTCGAGGCGTTTTGCACGGTGCGGGACATCCGTTCGGTCAAGGTCTACAGCCCGACGCGCGAGAACCGCGAGCAATATGCCAGGGAAATGAGCGAAAAACTCGCCATCGAGGCGATCCCGGTGGACAGCGCGCGGGAGGCGGTCCGCGGCGTCGACATCTTGTCGACCTGCACCGACTCCATGGCGCCGACCTTCGAGGCCGACTGGCTGGAGCCCGGCATGCATGTGTCGATGCTCGGCCCGGCGGAGATCAGCCAGGCGGCGCTTTCGCGCTTCGACGTCAAGGTACGGCAGGGCGCGGGCGGGCTGAAGCTCGAGGAAGGCGAGCGCGTCCTGTCGGAGATCGGGCACAGCCCCGTCGCCTTTGTCGCCGGCAGCGCGGAGGAGATGAAGCGGCTGCCGCCGCAGACGAAATCGGTGGGGTTTGGCGGCGACTTTCCGGACTACTGCGATCTGGTGGAAGGGCGGGCCGTCGGCCGCGAGAACGACCGGCAGATCACTTTCTACCACAATATGGGCAATCAGGGGCTGCAGTTCTCCGCCGCCGGCGGCTTGGTCTACCGCAAGGCCAAAGAGCTCGGCCTCGGGCGCAGCCTGCCCACCGAGTGGTTTTTGCAGGACATCCGCGACTGAGGGCCGGAGCCCAGGACGGGGCAGCGGCCAAGCGACGTTTAATCGATCGATTGATTAAACCGCGCGCCCGCGGGCGCTGAAAAGACGGACCGGAGAGCAGTTTAATCAATCGATCGATTAAATCCGCCGCGCGGGCGGAATGCGGGAGGGCGAACGCGGGTGCCGGGAACAAGAACGGCATCCATCCCGGACAAGCGGCGACACCCCTTCATCGTCGTGCCCCGGCTCGACTGAGCCAAAAATCGTCGTTCCCGAGAAGTCGGGAACCCATTGGCCCGAGCCAGGGGCGGCGCGCTGGCCGAAGGCGAGACCGGGGGGCGGGGCGAGGGATGGGGGATGGTGAAGAGGCAAGACGGTTCGCGCAATGCGATGGGTTTCGCTGGCGCTCAACCCATCCTACGGCCTACGATTTAGAACCTGCGTCCGCGTCGATTTCGAGCAGTATCACTAAAGGAGCCGAACCATGGCCGAATATGCCGCCAGGCGCGACCCGAACCGGTGCCCGACGCATCCCGGCGAATTGCTGCGCGAGGTGATCCCCGCGACCGGCAGGACCAAGACCGAGATCGCCGCCCTTCTCGGCATTTCCCGCCAGCACCTTTACGACATCCTGGCCGAGCGCAAGCCGGTGTCGCCGGGCGTGGCGGTCCGCCTCGGCAAGCTGTTCGGCGACGGGGCCGGCGTCTGGGTGCGCATGCAGCGTGCCCACGATACCTGGCATGCCGAACGCGCACTGGCCGCCGAGATCAGGAAAATACCGACGCTGAAGCCGGCTGCGGCGTGAGCGTCCCCAAGGCGGCGACCCGGAACGCGATGCGGGATTCAGGGCCGTAGCTTGAATGAAAAACGGGACAAAGCGGCAAGGCCGGTATGCGGATTACGCTGCCGTTCCGTCCGGCGTCGAGCCATCGACAAACGCCGTCCCCCCCGCCCCTACCTGAACTCCAGCGGCATGAAGGGCAGCGGCACGCCGAGCAGCTTGTAGAAGCCCAGATAGACCACCGCCAGCGTCGCCAGGAGGTACACGCCGGATTCGATCCATCCCCGTCCGTGGGTTTTCAGATAAAGGAACACGTAGAGCGGCAGTCCGGCGACATAGCCGAACAGGAAGATCGCCGGCAGGATCGCCAGCGTCCAGAGCATGCCGGGG
>JAUYJB010000141.1 GCA_030688605.1 Hyphomicrobiales bacterium | reverse complement strand
TCCCGGCCGAGCACTGGAAGCACCTGCGGACAACCAATCCCATCGAGAGCACCTTCGCCACGATTCGTTTACGCCATCGCCGCACCAAGGGCAGCGGCAGCCGGCGGGCCAGCCTGGTGATGATGTTCAAGCTCGCTCAATCCGCTCAGAAACACTGGAAACGACTCAATGGTCATCAACACATCATCCATCTCTTGGAAGGAAAAAAGTTCATCGACGGAATCATGCAGGACGCCGCCTAACAGATTCCCAGAACACAACTATTGACAATAGCTCCAGAAGGCAACAGAGACAACAGAGTATGTCTCTCCATTCTCTCGATTTACTTCTGTTCAAAAAATGGCCCTGTGTTTCGGCAATTCTTGGATTCCCACCTTTGCGCCTTAGCGCCTTTGCGTGAATACTTTGTTCGTTGTTACAGTTTCAGTCACTTGTATAGCGACAATTACTTTTCCGGTCTGACGACAATTAGAATTCCCGGATGAAGGGTCTGTGAGCGGCGGGCCGGTAGATTATCGCAAGTCTCCGTAGGAGGGGGACTTGTGATGGTCACGGATTGTCAGGTGAAGCGGTTGTGGCGGGCGTTGGCGTCGAGGAAGTCGTTGGAGCAGGCAGCGGACTTGGCGAACATGGACGAGAAGACGGCCAGGAAGTATCGGCGACTCGGGCAACTACCCAGCGAGGTCGCTCCGCAGCGGACGTGGCGTACCCGGCAAGACCCGTTTGTCGAGTTCTGGCCGGAGGTTTTCCAGCAGCTGCAAGAAGCCCCGGGCTTGGAGGCCAAGACGCTTTTCGAGTGGCTACAGCGGAAGTATCCGGGCAAGTTCGACGACTCACAGCTGCGCAGTTTTCAGCGGGGCGTGAAACGCTGGCGAGCGACGGCGGGGCCGGCGAAGGAAGTGTTCTTCGGCCAGGTGCATTATCCGGGGCGGTTGTGCGCCTCGGACTTCACCCACATGAACAGCTTGGGCGTGGCGATCGGCGGCCAGGCGTTTGACCACCTGGTCTATCACTGGGTGCTGACGTATTCGAATTGGGAGTCGGTGACGATTTGTTTTTCGGAGAGTTTTGAAAGCCTCAGCGAAGGCCTGCAAAACGCTGTGTGGGAATTGGGCGGCGTACCTCAACGGCACCGCACGGATCGTATGAGCCTGGCGGTGAACAACGCCTCGAACGAGAAGGAGTTTACTGAGCGGTACACCGGACTGTTGAGTTACTGCGGGATGGAGATGGAAAAGATCCAGCCGGAGGAACCGCACGAGAACGGCGACGCCGAGCAAGCGCACCGCCGGTTCAAAGAGGCGGTCGAGCAATCTTTGTTGCTGCGTGGCAGCCGTGATTTTTCCTGCCGAGAGGCCTACCAGCGATTCCTGCATGAACTGGTGGCGAGCCGGAATGCGGGCCGCCGGAAACGGCTGGACGAAGAGTTGCCCCATTTACGGCGCCTGCCTGAGCGACGACGGGAGAGTTGCAAGCGGCTGCCGGTGCGAGTGGATTCGGGTAGCCTGATCCACGTGGACCGGAACGCCTATTCGGTTCCCAGTCGGCTGGTGGGCGAGAAAGTTGAGGTGCGGCTGTACGTCGAACACGTCGAGGTTTGGTACGCCCAACAGGAAGTGGAGCGATTCCCACGCTTGCGTGGGCGGAACAAGCACGCCGTCAACTATCGGCACATTATCGACTGGCTGGTGCGGAAGCCAGGGGCATTTGAGAACTATCGCTACCGAGCAGACCTGTTTCCGACCAGCCGTTTTCGCATGGCTTACGACGCCCTGCGTGATGCGCAACCGGAGCGAGGTCATAAAGAATATTTGGGGATTCTGTATCTGGCGGCCCGCCAGAGCGAGACGGCGGTGGATGACGCTTTGCGAACGCTGC
Organism: Hyphomicrobiales bacterium; assembly: GCA_030688605.1. Taxonomy (NCBI): domain Bacteria; kingdom Pseudomonadati; phylum Pseudomonadota; class Alphaproteobacteria; order Hyphomicrobiales; species Hyphomicrobiales bacterium. The sequence continues at coordinate 1,178 of JAUYJB010000141.1, read as the reverse complement.
TGGCAAGCGATCAGAGTGTGAGCCGTTCGGCGGTCGAGGAATTGATTCAGCGAGCAGATAAGATTCCGGCGGTCACCGACGTGACCGTCGCCGACGTGAACCTGTTGGATTTCGATGACTTGTTCTTGCACAAGGAGGTGTGGGATGGATTCGAAGGGAGATGTGAACGAGCGGTTGACAGCCTACTTGCGGGAACTGCACTTGCCGACGATTCGGGAATGCTTTGAAGAGCTAGCCCGACAGGCGACGCAGGAGACGGCCAGCTACGAACAGTACTTGCTAGAGTTGGCCGAACGGGAGTGCCAGGTCCGCTGGGCCAAGCGAACGGAGCGGTTGTTGCGTCAATCACGATTGCCATCGGAGAAGGACTTGGCGAGCTTCGACTTGGGACGGCTTCCCACGAAAGTCGCCCGGCAAGTGCGAACGCTCATGGATGGCTCGTTCGTGGACCGCCGTGAAAACCTGCTGTTGTTCGGCAAAACCGGCACGGGCAAGACGCATCTGCTATCGGCGATCTCTCAGGAGTTAGTCCGCTCGGGCCGCAAGGTGATGTTCTCACCGTGCAGCCTGCTGGTGCAGGAACTGTTGGTGGCCAAGCGAGATCTGAAGCTCAGCCGAGTTTTGAAACGGCTTTCGAGCTTTGAGGTCTTGGTGATCGATGACATCGGTTATGTGCAGCAGAGTCGGGAGGAGATGGAAGTGCTCTTCACGCTCTTGGCAGAGCGATACGAGCGGGGAACGGTGATGTTGACTAGCAACCTACCTTTTTCCAAGTGGGAGGCGATCTTCAAGGATCCAATGACCACGGCGGCAGCGATCGACCGTCTGGTACATCACAGCGTGATCTTGGAGTTGAATATTGCCAGCTACCGACTGGAGGCAGCCAAGCAAGCCAAGTCTCCCGAGGCAGCGGCATGATGGAGGGAGAGGGCCGTAGGCGGCGTGAGGCGTGGGGGCCTTTTTGTTCCGCTCCGCTGCGCTACGCTCCACAAAAAGGCCCCCACGCCTCTAGTTTTACGAAGGGAATTCTAATTGTCGCTCAAGAGAACGAATAGTTGTCGCCGAACATACTGTCGAAGTAACCGGACAAATCCGCGTCGATCACCTGCCAATGCCGCGATTTCAATAGTGTGTAGACGTGGCTCACCGCGTCTAGGGCACTACGCTTCTGTCGGTAG
>JAUYJB010000140.1 GCA_030688605.1 Hyphomicrobiales bacterium | reverse complement strand
GGCGCCGCACGCGAGTTCCTCGGCTATCTCGCCACGGACGCGGCCAAGGCAATTCTCGCGGAAGCGGGAATTCAAACCTGAGGCGCCCTGATGCTCTCTAATCCGACTTAACTGCTGAAAAACATTCCACGCAGATGCGCCAAGCGCGCGCGCAGATTGAAGCTCGGTGCCTTTGCCACCATCTTCGCCCAAACCTTCGAGCGGCCGAGATCGTCGAACAGCGAGTAAGCCACCGGGGTGATCAGGAGCGTGATCAAGAGCGACAGCGACTGCCCGCCGATGATGACTTTGGCCATCGACGCCCGCGATGCCGCACCCGGCCCGCGCCCCAGCGCCATCGGCAGCATGCCGAAGACCAGCATCAACGTGGTCATGAGAATCGGCCTGAGCCGGACATGATTGGCTTCGATGATCGCCCGATCGCGCTCCATGCCCCCGGCGCGCAGCGTGTTGGTGTAGTCGATCTGCAGGATCCCGTTCTTCTTGACGATGCCGAAGAGCATGAAGAGACCGAACATGGCGTAGATATCGAGGGGCTGGCGCAAGAGCACCAACGAGAGAATCGCAAAGGGCAGCGTCAGCGGCAACGCCAGGAGAATCGTCACCGGATGGCTGAAGCTCTCGAATTGCGCCGCCAGCACCATGTACATGAAGATCAAGCTCAGGGCGAAGGCGATGGCGAAACCGCGCATGGTTTCCGCCAGCACCTTGGCGCGGCCGGTGAAATCGGCGGTATAGGTCGGCGGCAAATCGAGTTCTCTAACGAAGCCCTGAATCTGCTCCACTGCCTGACCCAGCGGCAGCGACGGCGGCAGATTCGCGACCACCGTGACTTTGCGCTGGCGGTTGTAGCGGTCGATTTGCGACGGGCCGAAGTCCTCGTTAAGCGCGGCCAAATTGGCGATCTTTACCAGTTGGCCGTCGCGCCCCTGCACGGTGAGATTGAGGATCGCCTGCGTGTCCTTTCTCTGATCCTCAGCGGCGCGCAGCCAAATATCGTACTCGTCGGACTCCTCTTTGAATTTCGAGATCGGCTCGCCGCCGACGAATGTCCTGAGCGTCGAGGCCACGTCGGCGATCTGAATGCCGAACTCGGAAGATTTCTTACGGTTGATCACGGCACGCAGCTCGGGCTGGCGCACCGAAGGGGTGGTGTCCGCGTCGACGATGACGATCCCGACGGCGAGGATCAAACCGAGCATGGTGATGTTGTTGAGCGTGAAGCCCATGGCGCGCATGAGCGAAAAGGTCGAAATGACCGACGCCGGAATCGCCACCGAGGCGATCAGCGTGCTGCGCCAGTCGTGCATGAAGAGATAGACGGTCAGCGCCACCAGCAGCGCCCCCAAGATCAAGTGGAGTCTGACCTCTTCGAAGGACGCCTTGATGAAGCGTGACTGATCGACGATCACCTCGGTGCGGATGTCGGCGGGCAAAACCCCGCGCTGCTCGGCGAGCCGCGCCCTGACGCGATCCACGACGTCCACCGTATTGGTTCCCGACTGCCTTTTGACGATCAGTTGGACCGCGCTCTCGCCGTCGAGCCGCGCCAGACTACGCCGCTCCACGACTCCGTTCTCGGCTTTGCCGATGTCCCGAATCATGATCGGCCGGCCCGAGAAATTGCCGACGATCAGATCGTTGAAGCCCTCGACGTTCTCAATGCGTCCCATGGTGCGCAGCACCAGCTCGCGCCGCTTCTCATCCACCCGCCCGCCGGGAATTTCCACGTTCTGCGCCTGAGCGGCGCGCTTGACCTGGGCGATGGACAGGTTGTAGGCGGCGAGCTTGTCCGGATCGACGTCGATGTTGATCGTGCGTTCCTGCTGCCCGACCATGATCACCTGGCCGACGCCGCGCAGGGACTCGATGTCTTCCTTGACCTGTTTGCGCGCGATCTCGCTCACCTCGCGCGCGTTGCGTTTGCCGGACACGGCGATCTTCATCACCGGAGTGGCGTCCACCTGGAATTTTTGGATCACCGGGGGATCGGTGCCCACCGGCAGTTGCGACAGCACTGTGGAAACCTTGTCGCGCACCTCCTGCGCCGCCACGTCGCCGTTTTTATCGAGCACGAACTGGACGGCGATGATGGAGACGCCCTCTTTGATGACCGCGCGCAGCTCGTCGATACCGTCGATCGTGTGGATCGCTTCTTCTATAGGTTTCGTGACCGCAGATTTCATCTCCTCGACGCTGGCGCCGTTGAGCGTTGCGGTAATGGTGACGGTGGGCAGATCGACGTTCGGATAGAGATCGACGCCCAAGCCGGCGTAGGAAAACAGCCCCAGCACCACCAGCGCCATGATCAACATGGTGGCGAAGACCGGGTGGCGGATGCAGAGGTCAGCGAGGTTCATTCGCGTCCTCCGGCTTACCGCGCGGCATCACCGGGCCGCTGACCGCCACCGCCGCGCCGTCGATGAGGCGGGTCAGGCCCGAGATCGCGACCAGCTCGCCGGTAATTTCGATCTCGTTGGTCCCCACCCGCGCGCCGGTTTGGACCACTCGCTCCCGGGCGACCTCGTTTTCAATCACGTAAACTTTAGACACCCCCGCGAAGGTCACCACCGCCTGTTGCGGCACAGTGAGGGCATTGGGATCGACCTGTACTAGACCTGAAATAAGCGCCAAGGGAACAGAGTACTCGCCGGTAGGATCCAGGCGACTCCTTGGCGGTTCGTAAGTACTCAGTGGAACGTGTTTGTATCGCAAAAGGGTGGCGTTTGGGCGCGAGAGTATGATGGGCTGAGGTTGAGGGCTGATTTTGGACGCAACTCTGCCTGCACGAAAGACGCCGGAGCTGACCTTTAACGATTTTCTCACAGTCTCTTAAGTCTGCAGCCGAGCATGAGCGCTGAGGATGTCGGACAAAAACCGATGCGATCCCGCCAGCCGCACCACCAAACTGCGCCCCATCTTTAAGACCTTGGCAGCGATGTAGACAAAGTGACGGCGAAACCGTTTCCACTCCCAGCGCACCACCTCGCTGGGTAAGGCGATCTGGGCGATCCACTTGCCGAGATTCCAGGCCAACCGGGCGATTTGGAGCCATGCCGAGTTACCCAGAAACTCTGCCACCGGCATGCGCCACCCCGCGATGCCGTGACCAAATTGCTCGATGACGTTCTCCTGGTCGCAGCGCTGATAGCTCAGATCGATAATCTGTCGGGGACTGTAAGAGCGTGGCAGATCGCTCAGCACCAACCGGTAGCGGAAATGCTTAAAGAGCGCCCCCTGGCCATCGCTCTCTTCGATCAAAACCCGCCGCACGATCAGCCGACACGGAAAGGGGACCCCGGAGGGCTGATAGTCGATCTCGCTGATCCACTGCTGGACGGTGCTCAACGTGCGATACCCTCGCTGTTGGGCTTTGTTTTTGCGCCAGTTCACCGTGCGCCCATGCCGCGAAGGACCGCTTGGCTGCTGGCGATCGGCACGTGGCACAAAAGGTTTCCAGCACTTCTCGGCGATCGCCTCGACCAGCGCCGCGCGGTTGGGATGCAGCCTGCCCCCGATCGCAAAGTACGCCCCCTGCTCGATCACCGCCTGGTACACGTCGGCGCGGTCAAAGTCGGTATCGCCGCGCACAATCGCGTTCTTGAAATGGCGCTTAACCCGCGGCAATACCTCCTTAAGAGCCCCAGCCGCAGCGTCCGAAGAACGCCCGCTGCCCGGCTGGTTCACTACCTTCAGGCACTCCCCGGTGCCGCCCAGTGATACCACCAACGGCTGATACGACCAACGTCCGTCGTAGCTGAAGTCGGCTCCTTGCTTCTGTTCCCCATAAAGAGGCGTGATGTGCCCATCGAGATCCACCAGCGCATACTCTTGCTTTTTTCTCCGACGACCCACCCCGCCTGCCAGCTTGGACCACACCGCCTCCTGAACCTCGTCGGTGCCCCCCGAGAGCTGTCCGATATTTTGGCTCGTTCTAAAGCGGCGCAGAAAATCCCCCGCCGTCGTCGGGTCGGGTATCCGACAGGCTCCCACCATGCGGCGCACCGCCTCGCTCCCTTGCAACGCCGCCTGGTCCTCTAAACACGTCCCGTCAGCGTACAACGTGTAGGCCAGCGCCAACACGTGGTCCGATTCGTGGTAGGGCGCGTGGCGCTTAAACAGCTCCAGCGATTCATCGATCCGCTGGGCGACCCCAAACCGCCGCATAAACTGCTGCGCCAATACCAGCCCGCCATAGTGGGTCATCTCGCCGCGCGGATCGCTCTCAAGATGGAGCAACGGGTGACGCATCACCCGCCCTTCGGTCTCAGGCCATGGAAGCTCCGCTCCATCTACGCTCGTACCTGAATTGACGTGACTTGCGCGCTCAAATGCGATAGATGCTTTCACTTGGGAGGCCCTCCGCTTATGGGGTTACGTTGCTGTGTGACTACTCTTCGTATACCTCATTTCAGAGGGCTTTTCCCGTTCTAAGCCTATGTCAAATTTTTATCTGTCCCCTAAGCGCTTACTTGAGGACTAGAGGACCTACTAGAGGGGACCTACTCGAGGGACGTAGGTCCGAATAGTCCGTTATCACCAAAAGGATTTCGCCTCCCACCCGTTTCTGATTATCACCTGCTTGCCCCCCGTGACCCCTCTCAAAACGCTCTGCCTCGATACTCGCAGCAACCTTCCGAGCCTCGTCGGCCCTAGTCCGCCGACTCGAACGGCGCCGGGGTCAGCCCCCGCCAATCTTGACAGTCTTTTCCTGATGCCTGGCACTCCACGGCCGAACACACCGTCGCGATTGTTTCTTGAGTCCCGAATTAAAACTCACACGCTGCCGCGCCTGCAGTGCGTTCAAGCTGGAGCCGAAGGTTTGCACCTAGCAGCCCGTGGTACAGGTCCGTTTTTCACAAGACGCACGGGAACGCCTCGAGGCAGTAACTTGGGATCGCAAATAGTCTCAGATCGAGTCCTCGGCGCCGTGTCTGCCGACAGGCAGGCCGATCAGCGGTCACTTGGTCGCGCAGTTGCAGCCACAGAGTAAAACAAAAAGCCCATACGGCAGCCAAACGGCCCTGCAGGCCGCGCGGGGTTCCAATACCCGTCAACGTGCGCATCCACTGGCCCAGATTGCACGCCGCTACGTGCACGAGCAGCCCCGTTTGAGAATATTGCCGTGCCCGCGCAGATGAGTCCGACGCATGCCGCCCGTCTCGTAGAGATGAGCATTGGGTCGCTCCAACAACTCGCCCCGTCGCCGCATCAACTGCTGGCCGCGCCCGCCCCGGATGCGCCGCCGATTGGCATACACCGCGTCGCGCTCGGCGTGCTGATCGATCCAGTTCTGCCGACCCCGATCCGGTTCACTGATGTAGGTGCGCAGTACCAGGCTCTGCATATCGAGCACGGTTTCCTTACTGTGATAGCCCTTGTCGGTGACCAGTTCCTCCACCGTCTTTACCTTGTCGTTGATCGCGGCTACGGCTTCCAGCTGTTCGACCGCTTCGGGTAGCGTCGTCTGAATCGTGGTCGTGTCGCCTTGATCAGCTTCTTGCAACGTGACGGCCACGATGGCGCCGGTCTCCAGGTCCACCGCATGCTCGGCTGTGTGCGCGCCCTGCGTGCGTGCAGCCTTCATCGGGGCGCTCCGCGCGTCGGGGGCATGCGGATGCGTCAAGTCCTGGTTCGCCCCTTTGTGCTGGCGCTTGCGAT
>JAUYJB010000139.1 GCA_030688605.1 Hyphomicrobiales bacterium | reverse complement strand
TAGTGGATAGAATCAGACGTAAGGAACCCTCGTCCCGCCACGTGGCGCCCGGTTTTCCGCCAAATTGCGTGGATTCTTCCGTCTGATTTTTACCACTAGTACTTCTCGAGCAGGACATGGCGGACCGCGGCGAGCTGTTCGCCCTCGAGCGAGCCGAGAACCTCCTTGACGAACTTCACCGTCGCGGCGGGCGCTTCGTAACGCACATCACGCTTGGTCTTGGCGCCCTCCTCCATGACGGCAGGGTCGGTCAATACGGCCTTGATCTTCTCGCGCAGATACTCGACCCGATCCTCGGGCACGTCCGGCCCGGTCACGAGGGTCCGGCCGATCTTGGCAATGCCGGACCGGAATTCGATCCACCAGGCTTTGTCGTCGGGAAGATCGACCTGCTCGAACACAGTCGGGAGATCGGGGAACAGCGCGCCGCGCTCCTGGTCGAGCGTCCCCACCGGGATCATCTTGCCGCCCTGGGAAATGCTCTTCGACGAGCTTTCGGTGATCGTCATTGCGTCGGCCTCGCCGCTGATCGCGGCGAGCGAGGCCTCCTTGCTCCCCTTGTAGCCGGTGATCAGCTGGCAGTTGAGGCCGAGCCCCTCGCACAGGGTCGTGGTGACGTCGCCGATGCCGTCCGTCCTGCCGCCGGCCGCGAACTTGATCGGCCGGTCCGACGCCAGAAGGTCCTTCAGCGAGCGATAGGGAGAATTCGCGCTGACCAGGATGACCCTCGGCTCGGACTGGACGCGGCCGAGGAAATTGACCTTGGTGAGATCGAATGTAACCCCCTCCTTCTCGACGACCTGCGCCAGCACGGCCGCCTCGCCATGAAGCAGCATGATCTCGGCACCGCCGTCGCTGTCGCGGACGAGCTGGTTGAGCGCGCTCAGCCCGCCGCCGCCCGGCCGGTTCTCGACGATGACGGTGGTGCCGAAGCTCTTTTCCAGATGCGGCGCGAGCATGCGCGCATAGGAGTCGAATCCCCCTCCCGGGCCGTAGCCGACGATGATCTTGATCGTCTTGCCCTCGAAAAAGGACGCGGCGTCCTGCGCCTTAGCCGATCCGGCGGCCAAGCCGAATCCCATTGCCAGGGCCGCCGCGATGGCAATCCCTGCATTCCGTCTGTTGATTGTTGTCATGGCTTTCCCTCCCTTAGCGGATATCGCCCAGTAAACTCGTTTTAGGCGGCGTTGTCATGGTAATCCCGTACACGGCCCGGATCAGGCAGGCCTCGACATAGCGCGCGTGGCTCTTGGTCAGATTCTCGTCCTTGCTGATCAGAACGACGGTGTCGGTCCAGAACGACTTCGAGTCGTGGCCCTGTTCGTTCGAGTTGTGGAACGCGAGGCGCGCACCGACGCCCTCGGATTCGCCAATATACGACAGCAGCCGGTCCGGCTCGGCATCATCGGTCCCGATCAGGATGTAGACCCCCGGCCGCTCGATTTCAGGAAAGGCCTCGCGCACCCTCCGCAACTGGTTGCGCCGGAAGGCGATGGCCTGGATCGTGGACATCGAGATCTGGGCGACGCGGATGCCACCGGGATCGCCGTCAAGCAGGAAGATGTTGATCGAGTGGGGTTTCATGGTGCGGCCCTCGCGAAGCAGTTCGCGCGGTGCCAGACGAGCCGCGCCTTGTGTTTGTCGGTCAGCGGGATTGGGGCCTGCCAGCGCAGCTCGGCGCGCGCCTCCTCGCTCAAGGCGGGCGAGAATTCGGGGCGGCCCGCGTCGTCGAAGGTCACGAGGCCCCGGTCGAAGGCCGCGTCCCATAGGGCCGAGAGCAGCAGGCCATTGTGGACGTTCAGCCGCTCGGCGTCGTCCGCGCAATCCTTCCACGGGATGATGTGGCTGGCGCGCAGCAGGGCTGCGTCGGTGATCCCGGTCAGCGGACAGCAACCGCCCCAGTACTTCATCAGGGCGTCACGGAAGATATCCTGGCCGATGCGCTGGACCACCAGACGTTCGGCCTCGGTAGTCTTGGGCAGGCTCGCGGTCCTGGCACGGAAGCGCACCAGCGGCGCCTCGGGCAGGCTTATGGCGAGCCTGTAGACGCGGTCGAGCGCGGTGTGGTTTTCCGCGGCGGTGGGGCTCGCCACGCTGTTCATGGGGACGGTGATGGCCGTCGTGCAGGTCACCGTGCAGTCCTCGGCGGGGTTGAAGATGCTGGGAACGGCGGCGGCTTCCGTGCAGTTCTCCCGCTCGCTCGGCGCGGCGTTCGGCACCGCCGCCGTGGGCGTCGTCCTGTTTGCCGCCCTCGCCGTGGAGAGCACACAGACGGCCGAGCTGTTCGGCGAGATCCTGCGGCGCGGCCCGGAGCTGCTTCAGACCTTGCCGGCGGCGGAAAGAACGGCCGTCGAGGCGGATATCGGCGCCGCCTTCCGCGCCGCGTTCCTCACCATCGCCAGCTTTCCGGCGCTGGCGACCTTCCTGGCCTGGACCATACCGCTCAGGCGCATCTGACGGTTCGGTGCCGTCAGCGTCCTTCGTCGAGGCGGCGCCGGAGCGATGAGAACTGCTGCCAATAGATGAGGCCGCAGGCGGTCACCAGAACGAACGCGCCGGCCAGCTTGACCTGCCAATCGGGGAACAGCAGAGCGCCGCCGACAAGCAGCAGCACGGCACGGGCGACGTAGCCGATGCGCCGCGTGATGACGCCACGCAGGCCGAATGAGACCGCCACCAGCCCGGCCAATGCGACCAGGAAATCCAGGGCGATCTGCAAGCCCGACCCCAGCAGCAGAAGGCCGGGGTGATAGACGAAGACGAAGGGCAGCAGGAAGACGCCAGCGGCCAGTCTCAGCCCCTCCATCGCCGTTCGCATGAAGCTCGCCTGGGCAATCGACATGGTGATGAAGATCGGCGCACCGGCCGGCGGCGTGAGCTCGGCGGCCACCGCGAAATAGAGGGTGAACAGATGGGCCGCGAGAGGCGGCACGCCGAACTGGATCATGGTCGGCGCCACCAGGACGGCGAGCACGATATAGGTCACGATCGCCGGCAGCCCGAGGCCCAGGATGAGATTGACGATGGCGGCGAGGATGAGCATCAGGATCAGGCTGTCGCCCGCCAAATCCCGGATTCCCGACACGAAGGTCGGCCCGATGCCCGACAGGACGAGAGACGACACGATGACCCCGGCAAGGCTGCCCGTCACGGCGAGGACGAGGAAGCTGCGCGCGATGTCCATGAGCAGTCGGTCGACCCTGGCAAAGCGCCGCCGGGCGGCGGCGAACAACAAGCCGACCAGGATCGCCGCCGCGGCACCATAGAGCGCCGCCCGCTCCGCCGAATAACGCAGGACGAAGAGGAAGAAGATGATGACCGAAAGGGGAACCATGAAGGGCAGAGCCGCCAGCGCCGATTTTCCGCGCGGCGGCAGTTCCGAGGCCGGCAACCCCCTCAGTCCCGACCGCACCGCCTCGCAGTGCACCTGGACGTAGATGATGATGAAATAGAGCAACGCCGGCAGCGACGCCGCCAGCGCCACCTCGAAATAGGGAATTCCGAGGAACTCGGCCATGAGGAAGGCGGTGATGCCCATCACCGGCGGCAGCAGCGGGCCGCCCGTGGACGCCGCGCACTCGACGCCGGCGGCGAAGGCCGGCGGATAGCCGTTCCGCTTCATCAGCGGAATGGTGATGGTCCCCGTCGTTACCGCGTTGACCGCTATGGAGCCGGTGATGCTGCCCATCATCCCGCTGGCCAGGACGGCCGCCTTGGCCGGACCGCCGGTGTAGCGCCCGACCAGGGCCTTGGTCAGGTCGATGATGGCGTCGCTGCCGCCGGCATAGGTCAGCACCTGGCCGAAGACCACGAAGGCGAAGACCACGGTCGCCAGCAGCCCCAGTATGTTGCCGAAGATGCCGTTCTCGTCGAGATAGAAGAAGTAGAACCAGCGCTGCCACGAGAACTCGATGACGCTGATGCCGATCAGGTGCCCCCAAAAGGCCAGCGCCATGCTGGCAAGCGCGAACAGCACCAGCGCCCAGCCGAGGCTGCGCCGCGCCGCCTCGAACAGAAGCCCGACGGCGATAACTCCGAGACCGACATTGAGGGGTGTCATCCCCGGACGCATCAGGATGACGGGATAGTGCCACGCCACATAGCCGCCGACGACCAGCCCGAGTACGGCAAGGCCGTAGTCGAACCACGGGACCCGTTCGCGGGAGGCCCCGGGACGGTGCGGCACGAGCAGGAAGATCGAAGCGAGGGCGAGGGCCAGCAGCGCGCCGAGATACTGCACCTCGAGGACCAGGAAGTCCAAATAGAGGTGCAGTTGCAGCGTATAGCCGATCCCGATCGCGGCGAGCAGGATGAGCAGCAGCCCCGCCAGCGCTCCAGGCAGGCCTTTCAGTTGACGAAACCGCTGCTCGCCTTCGCCCTGCGCGTTCTCCACCGCCAGGTCCCCTGCCTTTTTCTACCGGGTCCTAGCGGAGCAGTTCCTGCTGGTTCTTCTCCAACTCATCGGTCCACGCGCCGACTTCCTTGAAGAAGCGAACGGCGCCCGGATGGTAGGGGACGGTCGCATCCGCGGGCGTCATCTTCTCCGGGGTCCAGTCGCGGCCGAACTTGATCTGCACCGGCGCCAGCTCCTTGTGATGCTCCCAGACCGCCTTGTTGATCTTATAGGCGATCTCCTCGTCGAGGTCGGGCGTGACGACGAAGTAGAACCAGTACTGCAGGAGGGTAAGTTCCTCTGGCACTTCCGGGTCGTCGGCCAGCCATTTGAGCGACGGATCGTCCGACTTGGTGATTTTCGCAACGCTGAAGCCGGGCGCCGCCTCGCGGGTGCGGGCAACCGCCTCGGGCGAGGTGTCGGCCGGAATGACGCGGAAGCCGCGGGCCGCGTGAAGCTGCTGGATGAGCGGCGAGGTCAGCCCCGAGGCCACCACGTCGGCGCGGCGTTCGATCACCGACTTCACGCTCTCCGGATAGTTCGGAACCGGAACGACGACCACATCCTCATAGCTCAGACCGCGATTGGCAAGGTGCCCCAGAATCCCCAACTCGGTTCCCGGATCGCCGGTGTAGCGGCCGGAGACCTTCTTGCCCGCGAGGTCCGCTCCGGCGCGGATTTCGGTGTCGGCGGCGACCAGCAGCGCCTGCTCGACCGAATAGAGCGGATGCAGCAGCCGCAGATCCTGCTGCCGTCCCTCCTGCAGCCGGGTGCCTGTGTTCGCCATCTGCGCCACCGGCGCCGACACGGTCCCCACATGGATCGCGCCCTCCTTGAGAAGCGAGAGCAGGGCGGGCATGCCCGACTGCGGCAAGGCCGAGGCCTTGAGGTCGGTATATTTGTTCAGGATGTCGGCGAGCGCCACCGCGCCGGCATAGTTGATCGAGCCGGTCCCGAGCGTGCCGATGATGACGGGCTTGCTCTGCGCGGCCGCCCCCTCCTGCGCGAAAATTCCCAGCGCCAAGCCCATCGCCACGATCGCGCGGGCGAGCCAACGGGCTCCAAACTTCAATTGTCCGGCCATTTGTTTCCTCCAGTTTTTTGTCTGGTGTCGAACAGCCACCTTGCGTCGCGCCATTCAGGCGTGACGTTCATTCGAACACGAAATGCGACGCGTCGCATGGGAAAACGTACCCCTTCTCGATGCTCGTCCTGCGCTGCCGCGGACTGCCGGAGAAGGCGGACGCAGCTACTCCCCGGCGACCGCCATCGGCCTGGCCGGCGCCTCGACGAGCCGCCGCGCCCGGTGCAGAACCGCCAGGACGCGATCGCGCATCTCGTCCGAAACCGGGGGCGTAGGCCAGCGGGGGTACATCTTGACATCGAAGCCGGCGTCGCGCAGCGGAATGATGAAAAAGCCCCGCCCGTAGCGCTTCCAGCCCTCGAAGCTCACGGCGTTGAATTCGTTGGAGGCGCGTTGCAGTTCGATCGCCCGATCGTGGTCGCCCCGCCTGATTGCGGCGATCAGCTCCACGCCGAGCTGTGGGATGGCGGCGAGCGGCGGGCTGATGGTGCCCGACTGTCCCATCAGAAGGCCCGGGAACAGGCACTCCGAGGGGGCGAAGATGGTGAAGTCCGGGCCCATCACGTTGCGATAGCGGATGACCTCGTTGATGGTCCCCTTGGCCAGCTTGCCGGCGACGATGTTGGGGCAGTCCTTAGCTAGCTTCGCCAAGGCCGCCGGTCCGATCGCATAGCCCTGGTAGTTTGCGTTGTCGTAGAGGAGCATGGGGGCCTTCAGCTCGCCGGCCACCATCTGGAAATAGAGCTGGATTTCTTCGGGCGTGTGGTCGGCATAGTAGTAGGGGCCGACGACGCCGACGCCGTCCGCGCCCTTCTCCAGGGCGTGGCGGCCCAACGCGATGGTCGAGTAGGGATCGGCGGTGCCGACATGGACGATCACCGGCAGCCGCTTCTGGTTCTGCTCGATCACCAGTTCGGCGACGCGGCGGCGCTCCCGCGCGTCCATCGCCGGGCCCTGCCCATAGGAACCGTTGACGAAAAGACCGTCCACGCCCGCGTCGATATAGAAATCGACGAAGTCGCGCATCAAAGGCTCATCGATCGACCCATCGTGATCGAAGACCGTGGGCAGCGGCAACATCATGCCCCCGAAAGTAGCGTTCATCGAAAAAACCCTCCGTGCTGATCGACAGGCCCAAGCCTGATAGCTAATTGAGCACAGACAGCACGAATCGACAAGGAAATGGGTCATGGAATTGGTCACCTTCGAGGCGCAGGGCCGCCGTCGCGTCGGCGCCCTTCTCGGCGGTTCCGGGTGGGTCGTCGACATGGCGGCAGCGGCGCGCCGCCTGGCGCGGGTCTCGCGAAGAGCCTCGCCCCTCGCGCGGATCAGCGACATGGTGGCGCTGCTCGATCTCGGCGCGCCCGGCATGGCGGCCGCCCAAGAAGTCGTGAAGGCAGTCGCCGGCGGGCTGGAACGCGACGGGCGGGCGGCGCTGCGCGGCATTGCCTTTACGCGCGAACGCGTGGTCCTGCGCGCGCCGGTTCCGCGACCGACGAAATTCGTCTTTTGCGGCCTCAACTATCCCAACCACGCCGAGGAAGGCGGGCGGGCGCTTCCCACCTATCCCTCCCTGTTCACCCGCTTCGCCTCAACCGTCATCGGCCCCGACGACGATATCGTCAAACCGGTGGAGGTGACCGAACTCGACTATGAGGGCGAGCTTGCCTTCGTCATCGGGCGGCGAGGGCGCCACGTGTCGGTGCGGGAGGCGATGGATTACGTCGCCGGCTATACCGTTATCAACGACATCACGGCGCGCGAATTCGCCCGCGACCCCGGCCTGCGCCTGTTGGGCAAGAATTTCGACACGTTCGGCGTCATGGGACCGGCGCTGGTCACCGCCGACGCGGTCCCCAGGCCGGACCGCCTGACCCTGCGGACACATGTAAACGGCGCGCTGCGGCAGGATACGAACACAAGCAACATGATCTTTGGCATCCCCGACCTGATCGCCTACCTGTCGCGCCATTGGACGATCGAGCCCGGCGACGTGGTCTCGACCGGGACGCCGGCAGGCGTGGGCGCCTTCATGCAGCCGCCGCGGTTCCTGCAGCCCGGCGACCGGGTGCGGGTGGAAATCGAGGGCGTCGGGTCGCTGGAGAACCGCATCGTCGCCGAGCCGGAACGGCGGTAGGCCCGCCGGCCGGGAGCCGAAGCGCCATCAGGCTATCCGACCGAGGCACTGGCGTCCGCCCTCACATCATGGCCGGTATGATAGTCACGATGTCCGGGAACAGGGCCAGGATGATCATCCCCAGAACGAACAGCCCGACGAACGGCCAGGAGGCGGCGAACAGCTCGCCGAGCGGAATCTGCGGGGCCGCGCCCTTGAGCGCAAAGATCGTGTAGCCGAAGGGCGGCGTCATTCCGCCGACCGTGATGTTTATCAGGAACAAGAGCCAGAACCAAATCGGGTCGGGTGCCGTATCGGATTGTGTTGGAATTCGGCGTGACGCAGCCTCCGGCGGTTTGAAGGTATAGGTTCAGGCGGCCAGGTCAATCGGGCGGTCGGCGACCTTGGTGTTGAGCGTCTGCCATCCGTCGACCTTTCGCATGTTG
>JAUYJB010000138.1 GCA_030688605.1 Hyphomicrobiales bacterium | reverse complement strand
CGCGGCGATGGATGCCGCTGGCGCAGAACTACGCTCGTTGAAAGATGCGCCTATCGATATTAGGACGCCGGAAGGCAAGCTAAAGGCTGCTCTTCAAGAGGCGCGTGGTCTATCGCAGTCCGGCTTTGATGAGACGCTGCTGCATGTTAGGTGGGCGATGGAGGCTGGCCGCCCCGATGTGGCGGAGACGATTGTTCGCATCAGAGAGAGGTCATCGTCTAGGCCGGTTCGCGAACCTGGTGTAGCGCCCGACAGTCCACGCTATGCGGAAGTGAAGGCAGCGCTTGAGGCAAACGCGGCTCGTAGCCGCAGCGAGGCGAAACAGCTTAGGGCGTGGCTTGACGGTGCAACGCCTGCACGCGCCGGCCGGGGTCCGGCCGAGGTGGACGATACGGCTGCGCTGGTGCGCGAGGTTGCGCCCGGGCCTGCCGCCCGTGCCGTCAAACGAGTAGACGGCAAATTCGTGCCAGTCATTGATGTTGACGGCGAGACCTTTCATCTGCGCGTTGACGGCGAATGGCACAAGGGAGAACCAGCACAAAGTGTAATGATAGCAGGTCGTGGCGCTAGGACTGACCAAACGACCGCCGCATATCGAACGGTAGAAAGTGCTGTGGAAGCGGCGCAAAGTGAACTCGGCTTTCGGGGAAGGCCGCCAGCCACTTCCGATATCGACGCCGCAGTATCGGCCGAAGCCGCGCCCGTCGCGGCAACCCAACCAAAAGCACCAGAGTTTCGGGATACGCGCGGCGAGGGCTTGCGTCTACACGGGACGCCGTCCGAAGATTTGCCGCTGGACGAAGGCCACTACACCACAAAGAACTTTTATGGTCAGGGCGTTTACACGACCGATGCGGTTGACATTGCGGCCGGTTATGCGGGGCGAGGCAAGAAAACGTCCGGAAGCGACGGCACGGTTTTCGTCGTAAGGCCGCGCGAAGGTCTCAAAGTCCTCGACATGGAGGAACCCGTCCCGGCGTGGATAGTGGCGCATGTTGATCAAGACAGAAGCAGTTTGGGAGAGTTGGCAGGCATCGCCCTTGAAGAAGGCCCCACCAATCTTCGCGAGCTATATGACACGATACGCGACATCTCACGCGAAGAGGGGCGCTCTGCCGACGATGTGCAGGAGATTTTTGAAGCCTTCCAAGAGGTCATTCAGGCACAAGGCTTTCATGGAATGCGCCACGTCGGCGGCCTGAAGACAAAAAAGGCTCCGCATGACGTGACGATCTACTTCAATTCGGCCGACGTTACGACCGAGCCTCTCGATCTTGCTGAGTTCCGTGTCGCGCGTGGGGCCGAAACCGCCGCCTCCGCCAGCGCCAGACTACAAGCGGTCTTGGATCAGCGCCGCCATGCCACTCGTGTTCCAACGCCAGAGGAAATCGCCAACCGGCCGATAGCTGGCGGTGCTACTGCCCGCTTCGCTCCGGGTCAGGACACCCACGCCTTCGTCGGCCAACTCCGCGGCCGGCCGTTCCGCGGCGAGTCGGGCCGGGCAACCACAGGCGTTCCGGAAGCCGCCGCCACGCCACAGGCGGAACGGTTGCGGGATATCTCCGAGAGGGTTGTCGCCGCGCTCGGCCTCACTGTCCGTCAAGGTCGACTGCAAAGGGTTGCCGGCAAGAAGCCGCTCGGCACCTTCAACGAGAAATCCGGTGTCGTCCGGATGCGCGAACTCGATGCCTTCGACGTACTGGCCCATGAAGGCGGGCATGGCCTGCATCTCATGCCGGAATTCCGCGCCGACATCGACGCGCTGATCGGCCGTCACCAAATCGAGGTGGAACGCCTCGCCTATCCGGGCACCCCGCAGGGACAGGAAGGCGTGGAAGGTTTCGCCGAATGGTTCCGGCTGTGGCTGACCAATCCTGGCTACGCGAAGCGCGAAGCGCCGCAATTCACAGAGGCCGCAGAAAACTGGCTGCGTCAGAATCGGCCGCGCATGCTCGACGATCTTGTCGCGGCCCAGTCGGCCTACCGGGAATGGCTGCGGGCGCCGTCCCGAGACGTGGTGACGGGAGACCTGGTGTCGTCGGGCGCTCCGCCGATCAAGGAACGTGTGGGCCGGGCCTTGGAGACCGACCGCGCGCCGTCCGGCGAAAGCCTCATGTCGATGTTCGGCCGGTTCTACACATGGACCCTCGACCGCCTGCACCCGGTCAATCGCAGCGTCCGCGTGCTGCTCGACATTCACAAGCGAAACACCGGGCAATCGATCGATCTTCCGGCCGCGTCCGATCCGTACAAGCTGCTCAGGCTGGCAACCAGCGCCCATCAGGCCGGGCACATCGATCTTCTGCACGGCGTGGTGCCGTATCGTTCGGTCGAACCACAGGGGCCGTCGCTTGCCGAGGGGCTTGAACTTGCGGTCGGCAAGAACTGGCACGGCGCATGGCGGAGCGACGAACTGATCGACTTCGGGGCGTATCTTGTCGCTCGCCGTTCGGTGATCGAGTTTCACAGGTTCATGGCCGGTGAAGTCCCGAATCCGCCGGGCAAACTAACCCTTGGCGATTACCGGCAGGCGGTGAGCGACTTCGATGCGGCCTATCCGAACTTCGCCCATGCCGCGCAACTGATCTACAAGTGGCAGACGAATCTCCTGAAGAAGAAATTCGAGGCCGGTCTGGTCAGCCGTTCCTATTACGACAAGGCGTTGGCGAAGCCTGACTACGTTCCGTTCCAGCGGGACTTTTCCGAGAAGGTCGAGGAACTGATCCGGCCTGCCGGAGCCGGCGGAACCAACCGCCAATCGGCGATGAAGACCTATCGCGGCTCGCTCCGCTCGATCATCAATCCGATCGAGTCGATGATGAGCGAAGCCTATTCGACGGCGGCGATCATCGCGCGGAACGATGCCATCACCATGCTCGCCGATCTTGCCAAGAAGGCCGGGCCGGGAGGGGGAGCAATTGCCGAGGCCATTCCAGCAAGCGTGGTGACGCCGATCCGTGTGGACGTGATGCAGGCGCTCAGGAACGCCGGCAAGGATGCCGGTCTCGACAAGGCCGATATCGACGACCTGGTGCTGGCGGCGAGCGAACGTCTCGATGCAGAGGACGTGATCGCCACGCTCTACAAGGCCGGGGATGCTCCGGAGAAGGGCGAACCGATCGTCTACTACTGGCGGGGTGGGGAGCGTCATGCCCTGAGACTGGCCGACCGGCGCTTTGGAAAGGATCTGTACGAAGCGATTACCCAGCTCGGGGCGGAGCAATCGAACTGGATCATCAATCTTCTGGCGGTTCCGGCCCGCACCTTGCGCATGGGCATCACGACCAGCCCGGAATTCCTGCTCGCCAACTATATCCGCGACCAGACCTCCGCATTCGTGCTCAACACCCGGTTTGTCCCGTTCGTGTCGGGCGCGCGCGGCATGGTCGATGAAATCGCACAGACACGGGCGGCGCGGCTTTATTCGCAGGCGGGAGGTCTCATGGGCGGGGCCAATACCGCCTCGCTCGATCAGGCGCGCATCGGCCGCAACATCAATGCGTTGCGGAGGAACGGGACCATCGTCCGGCGCGTGTCCGACATTCGCGACGTGATCAGGCTGACGGAAATCTCCGAAAGCGGCACGCGCATCGCGCTCTTCAAGCAGTATTTCGATGCGGCGAGAAAGCAGGGCTTGTCGGAATACGAGGCAATGGTCGAGGGCGCATTTCAGGCGCGCGACTTCATCGACTTCGGGCGTCACGGATCGAAGATGCTATTCGCCCGGCGCATCGTCACGTTCATGAACGCGGCGCTTCAGGGCACCGACAAAACACTCCGCACGCTCATCAACGACATGGCACCGATGGCGAAGGTGTTCCGCGGCGAGACGTTGACGGCCGGGGAACGGGCGTTGGTATCACGGTCTGCCCAAGCATGGCTGAAGATTGGCGTACTCACAGGTTTGTCGGCGACCTACGCGCTCATGTACCGGGACGATCCGGAGTGGCAACAGGCGGGTGAATATCTTCGGGCAACCCACTGGCTGTTCAAGATGCCGGGCGGGGAGTGGGCAGTGGTCCCGAAGCCGTTCGAGATGGCGACGATCATGAACTTCGGCGAGCGGTTTGCTGAAGGTCTGGCCGCCGACGATCCGACATGGGCCAACAAATGGCTGCGCTCGTGGGGCTACACGCTTGCGGTTCCCATCGAACCCGCCGGGTTGATGACGCCGGCCGAGATCGGCTTCAACTTTGATGTTTTCCGCCAGATGCCCATCGTTCCACAATGGGATCAAGGCTTGGAGCCGTGGCAGCAGTTCAACCAATACACCTCGGAATTCTCCAAGATGGTTGGCAAGGCGATCAACGTTAGCCCGGCCAAGATCGATCATTTGATTGTCGGATGGACCGGATCGTGGGGACGGAACGCGCTGTCGGTCTCCAATATGTTCGATCCTCAGCGGCGCTCGGAACAGCTTTACGACTGGCCGATCAGCGGGCGCTTCGTCAAGAATTTGGCTCGGGGTTCGGACGCCACCGACAAG